>CADEEN010000167.1 GCA_902826345.1 uncultured Burkholderiales bacterium
TATTCCCGGAAACGAGGGTCGGCATGACCGAGCAGTCCACAACGCGAAGCCCGGCGATGCCATGCACGCGCAGTCGCGAGTCCACGACCGCGAGCGCATCGTTGCCCATGCGGGCCGTGCCGGTCGGATGGAAGATCGTCTGGGCGCTGTTGCGGCAGTACTCCAGCAGTGCGGCGTCGTCGGTCGCCGTGGGGCCGGGTTTGAATTCACGCTTCACATACGGCCGCATCGCGGGCGAAGCAGCGATGGCCCGTGCCGCCTTCACGCCGGCAACGGTCGTCTGCCGGTCGAGCTCCGTGGAAAGGTAGTTCGGCTGCATCGACGGTGGCTCGAAGGGATCGAGCGAGCGGATTCGCACATAGCCGCGCGCTTCGGGGCGAAGTTGGCAAGTCGACAGCGTGAATCCCGAGAACGGATGGACTGTGCCGCCCGCCATGTCCGCCGAGAGCGTCGAGACGTGGAACTGGATGTCCGGGGTCGGCGCGACCGGACGACCATCGCTGTCCTTCAGCGCGCGCATGAAGCAGCCGCCCTGGTTGATCCCCACCGCCAGCGGTCCGCTGCGCGTGAAGAGCCACTGCATGCCGATCTTCATCTTGCCGAAGATCGAGTTCAGCTCGTCGTTCGTCGTGATCGGCTTGGTGCACTCGTAGTACAGCCGCACCTGGAGGTGGTCCTGCAGGTTTTCGCCGACACCGGGCAACTCCTTGACGACCGGAATGCCAAATTGCGACAGCAGCCCGCCAGGGCCGATGCCCGAGAGCTGCAGGAGCTGTGGCGACTGGATCGCACCGGCAGCGAGCAACACCTCCGCACGGCAGTGCGCAACCCTCTTTGTGCCGTCTTGCACGTACTCCACGCCCACGACGCGCTGGCCCTCGAACAGCAGCCGGGTGGCGTGGGCCCCCGTCTCGATACGCAGGTTGGGACGGCCCCGAGCCGGCTTCAGGTATGCCTGCGCGGTACTGCACCGCCGGCCCTTGTGCGTGGTGAGCTGGTAGTAGCCGGCGCCTTCCTGCGCCGCGCCGTTGAAGTCATCGGTTCGCGGCACACCGATCTGCTGGGCACCTGCGATGAACGCTTCGATCAGCTCGTGCTTTGCGCCGATGTCCGAGACTTTCAGCGGACCGGCGCCTCCGTGGAACGCACTGCCGCCGCGCTGGTTGCCCTCCGAGCGGATGAAGTACGGGAGCACCTCGTCATAGCTCCAGCCCTCGTTGCCGAGAGCGGCCCAATGGTCGTAGTCCTCGCGCTGGCCGCGGATGTAGATCAGCCCGTTGATCGAACTCGACCCGCCAAGCGTCTTGCCGCGAGGCCAGTAGATGCGCCGGCCGTTCATGTTCGGATCGGGGTCGGTGTGGAAACACCAGTTGTAGGTCGGGCTCCACATCGTCTTGCCGTAGCCGATCGGCAGGTGGATCCAGAACGAATCGTCGGGCGGGCCGGCTTCGAGCAACAGCACGCGGACGTTCGGGTCTTCGGACAAGCGCGCTGCGAGCACGCAGCCCGCCGAACCGGCGCCGACGACGATGTAGTCGTACTCGGCGCTGGTCATCCGGGCAGCAACGGCTTGCGGTGCGTCATGGCTGGGTGCATCATAGGTTTGCTGTTTTCGGAACACAACGTTCCGCTTTAGATGTTTTCCCGCATGCCTGAACCGCTGAACAACCCCATCGACGACACATCGGATGAACTGCGCGCATCCGGCTCGGCTGCTTCACGCAGCTTGGCGTTGCTGGCGCTGCTGGCCAGCGAAGGTCGCGCGCTGTCGCTCGCCGAACTGGCGTTGCGCTTGTCATTGCCGAAGGCGACGACGCATCGCCTGTGCATGCAGTTGATCGACGGCGGCTACATCACGCGCGGTCTGTCCGAGCGCGAGTTCGCCGTCGGCCCGGCGCTGCGCCAGCTGGCCTTCGACACGCTCAACCACGGCACCGTGCGCGGCTTGCGCCACGACGTGCTGGCCGAACTGGTGCGCGAGGTCGGCGAGACCTGCAACTTCACCACGCTCGACGGCGCGTCTGTGCTTTATCTCGACCGTGTCGAAGCGCCGTGGCCCTGGCGGCTGACGCTCGACGTCGGCGCGCATGTGCCGTTGCACTGCACGGCCAGCGGCAAGCTGTTTCTCGCCTTCATGCCGGCGCGTCAGCGGCGATCGTTGATCGCGGGCTCGAGCCTGACACGCATGACCGAGCGCACGGTCGTCACCGTGGCCGCGCTCGAGGCCGAGTGCAAGGCGATCGCCAAACGCGGCTACTCGCTCGACGAGGAAGAGTTCATCACCGGCCTGATCGCCCTGGCCGTGCCTGTGCGCGATGCCGAGGGCGACGTGCGCGCCACGCTGGCGGTGCATGCGCCGAAGGCGCGCATGTCGATTGCGGCGGCGCGGGAGCGGTTGCCGGCGATGCTGGCAGCCGCCGAACGCATGCGCGGTTTGCTCTGACGACCGTCAGTTCGCGATCGCATCGCGAATCTTGTTCGTGATCTCGTCGATGTGGCTCTTCTCGGCGATGAAGGCCGGTGCGACGATCAGCGTGTCGCCGGTGCTCTTCAGGTTCAGCCCACGGTCGTAGAGCTTCTTCTGCAACTCGTGCCCGCGCGCGCCCGGGTTGCCGACGGCCGCCACTTCCACGCCCGCCATCATGCCGATCGAGCGGATGTCGACGACACCCGGGGCGTCGGCCAGCGAATGCATCGCATCCAGGAAATACGGGCTCATCGAAGCAGCGCGGTCGATCAGCTTTTCGTCGCGGAAGATGTCCATCATCGCCAGGCCCGCCGCGCACGACGCCGGATGCGCCGAGTAGGTGTAGCCGTGGAAGAACTCGATGCCCGCCTTCGGACCGGCGTCGGTGATGGCGTCGTAGATGTCCTGCTTGGCGGCAACGGCGCCCATCGGCTGCGCGCCGTTGGTGATGGCCTTGGCCATCGTCATCAGATCCGGCGTCACACCGAAAGCCTGCGCGCCGAAGTTCGCCCCCATGCGGCCCCAGCCGGTGATGACCTCGTCGAAGACGAGCAGGATGCCGTTGTCGTCGCAGGTCTTGCGCAGCCGGTCGAGGTAGCCCTTGGGCGGCGGCAGGCAGCCGAACGAACCCGCCGTCGGTTCGACGAAGCAGGCGGCGATGTTCTCGCCGCCGTACAGGTTGCACAGGCGCTGCAAGTCGTCGGCGAGATCGGCGCCGTGCCCGGGCTGGCCGCGCACGAACTTGTTCTGCGGCAGCGCGGTGTGGCGCATGTGATAGACGCCCGCCAGGCCCGGCCCGAACGCGCGGCGGTTGTTGACCATGCCGGCCAGCGCGATGCCGCCCATGTTGACGCCGTGGTACGCGCGCTCGCGCGAAACGAACAACTGGCGCTGCGCTTGGCCGCGCACGCGGTGGAACATCAGCGCCACCTTCATCGCCGTGTCCACCGCCTCGGAACCGGAGTTGACGAAGAAGATGCGGTTCAGGCCTGCGGGCGTGTATTCGCTGACGCGCTGCGCGAGCTCGAACGCTTTTGGATGCGCACGCAGGAACGGCGCAGTGAAGTCGAGCGTCTGCAGTTGCTGATAGACCGCTTCGGCGATCTCGCGCCGGCAATGGCCCGCGGCGACGCAGAACAAGCCCGACGACGCGTCGATCACCGGCTTGCCTTCGGGCGTGTAGAAGTACATGCCCTCGGCGCGCGAGAACAGGCGCGGCTCGGCCTTGAACTCCTTGTTCGCCGAGAACGGCATCCAGTACGGTTGCAGCGAGGTGCTGACTTGCGGTTCGGCGTGGCCCATGGCGGTCTCCTTGGCGTGAGGGCGAATTGTCGGACGGAACGGCGGCGCTGTCTTCAGCGGAAGACCACGGTCTTGTGTCCATTGGGCAGCACCCGGCGCTCGGCGTGCCAGACGACGGCGCGAGCGAGCACGGCGCACTCGGTGTCGCGGCCGAGGGCCGTCAACTGCGCCGGGCTCATCGCATGGTCGGCACGGGCAATGTCCTGCTCGATGATCGGGCCCTCGTCGAGATCGCCGGTGACGTAGTGCGCCGTGGCGCCGATCAGCTTGACGCCGCGGTCGAACGCCTGCTGGTAGGGCCGCGCGCCCTTGAAGCTGGGCAGGAACGAGTGGTGGATGTTGATCGCCCGGCCCGACAGGTCGGTGCACAGCCGTTCGGACAGCACTTGCATGTAGCGCGCCAGCACGACGAGTTCGACCTTCTCGTGCGCCAGCACTTCGCGCAGGCGGTCCTCGGCGCGCTCCTTGGTCTCGGCCGCGACCGGGATGTGGTGGAACGCAATGTCGTACGACGCCGCGAGTTGGTAGAAATCGCGGTGGTTGGAGACGATGGCGCGGATGTCCAGCGGCAGCAGGCCCGAGCGGTAGCGGAACAGCAGGTCGTTCAGGCAGTGGCCGAGCTTGCTGACCATGATGACGGTGGGCATGCGCGCGTTCGCGTTGTGCAGGTCCCAGCGCATGCCGTACTCGGCCGCCAACGCGGAGAACGCAGCGCGCAAAACGGTGGGCGAGGGCGCGTCGACGTCGAAGCGCACCCGCATGAAGAACAGCCCGGTGCTGGCGTCGTTGAACTGCGCCGCTTCGGTGATGTTGGCCTGCTGCTCCACCAGCAGGCCGGTGACCGCGTGGACGATGCCGACGCGATCGGCGCAGGACAGGGTGACGACATAGGGTTCGGACATGCATGCAGCTCCAGGCGAGACCCGTCAGCATATCGAAGCGCTCCCGCCGGGCTGCGGGTAACTCCGGGCGCAAGGCCCTCTGCCCGAAACGCGGCGGGCTTGATCTAATCTGCGCTTCCCAGTTCCCCCACACCGCTCATCACAGGAGAGTTGCCATGACGATCACCCGACGCCTCTTGATCTCGTTGGCCGCCGCGGCGACCTGCGCCGGCGGCGTCGCCCAGGCGCAAACCAAGGAAGTGACCTTCGCCCACCAGGACATGCTGGTGCCGCTGCGCACCGTGATGGAGTCCGGGGAGCTGGAGAAGGCCACCGGCTACAAGATCAACTGGCGCATGTTCGGCGGCGGCGGTGATGTCATCAAGGCCATGGCCAGCGGCGACGTGCAGTTGGGCGAGGCCGGCTCGAGCCCGATCGTCGCCGCGGCCAGCCAGGGCCAGGACATCAAGCTGTTCTGGATCCTCGACGACATCGCCGACGCCGAGGCGCTGATCGTGCGCAACGGCAGCGGCATCAACAGCGTCAAGGACCTCACGGGCAAGAAGGTCGCCACGCCTTTCGTCAGCACCGCGCACTACCAGTTGATGGCGGTGATGAAGAGCAAGGGTGTCGATGCCAAGGGCGTCAACGTGATGAACCTGCGCCCGCCGGAGATCGCAGCGGCCTGGGAGCGTGGCGACATCGACGCCGCCTTCATCTGGGACCCGGTGCTGTCGAAGATCAAGGGCAACGGCAAGATGATCGAATCGTCGAAGACCATCGGCGCTTTGGGTTTCCCGACCTTCGATGGCCTGATCGTCAACGCCAAGTGGGCGGCACAGCACGAGGCCTTCATGGTGGCACTGGTGAAGATCCTGGCCAAGGCCGACGAAGACTATCGCGCCAACAAGGCCAAGTGGACGGTGGACTCGCCGCAGGCCAAGGCCGTGGCCAAGTGGACCAAGGCCGACGTGAAGGACGTGCCGGCGACGATGGCGCTCTACACCTTCCCGACGATGCAAGAGCAGGCCGGCCCGAAGTGGCTCGGCGGCGCCGCGGCCAAGGCGATGACGAGCACGGCGGTGTTCTTGAAGGAGCAGGGCCGCATCCAGGAGATGAAGCCCGACTACTCGGCTTTCATCACTGATGCCTACATCAAGAAGGCGATGGCGAAGTGATCAAGTAAGGTAGCAACCGACGACAACGACGGGCGACGTTTCGGCGTCGCCCTTCGTTTTTCAGGAGTGCACATGCCGACGCTGGACATCCGCCAACTCACGCTCAACTACGCCGTCAAGGGCGGCGCCTTGCAGGCGCTGGCGCCGGTGAATCTGACGATCAACGGCGGCGATTTCGTCGTCGCCCTCGGCGCCTCGGGTTGCGGCAAGACGACGCTGCTGAACTGCATCGCCGGTTTCCTGCCGCCGTCCAGCGGCGAGATCCTGCTCGACGGCCGGCCGGTCGCCGGCCCCGGCGCCGATCGCGGCGTCGTCTTCCAGAAGCACGCGCTGATGCCCTGGCTGACGGTGCGCGACAACGTGGCGCTGGGCCTGCGCCTGCGCGGCGTCGACCGTGCGACGCGGTCGCGCATCGCCGAAGAGAAACTCGCGCTGGTGGGCTTGCAGCCCTTCGCCGGGCAGCAGGTCTATGAACTCTCCGGCGGCATGCAGCAGCGTGTGGGCATCGCGCGCGCGCTGGCCAACGACCCGGCCGTGCTGCTGATGGACGAGCCGATGGGTGCGCTCGATGCTTTCACGCGCGAGAGCGTGCAGGAGATCCTGATCGACGTCTGGGCGAAGACGAGCAAGATGGTCTTCTTCATCACCCACTCGGTCGAGGAGGCGCTGTTCCTGGCGACGCGGCTCATCGTCATGAGCCCGAGCCCGGGGCGCATCACGCACATCTACGACGATCTGCCGTTTTCGCGCGAGTTCCTGGCCCATCACGACGCGCGCAAGGTCAAGTCGGAGCGCGAGTTCATCCGCCTGCGCGAAGAGGTGCTGGCGCACATCCATCACAGGGAGCCGGCCCATGCCTGATGTCGTTGCCCCTGCGGTGGTGCGCAGCCAAGACGCCGCGGCGCCGGCGGCATTGAAGACCAGCCGCTTCAAGGTGCCGGGCGAAGGTTCGAGCGTCGCCATCAGCGTCGTCACGGTGGTCGTGCTGTTCGTGCTCTGGTTCGCCATCACCAATCTCGGGCTCATCAAGCCGCTGTTCCTGCCCAGCCCGCAGGCGGTGTGGCAGCAGTTCCACGAGTACCTGACGGGTGCGGCCAACGACAAGCCCCTGTGGCAGCACTTCGCGGCCAGCATGCTGCGCGTGTTTCTCGCGTTCTTCCTCGCCTGCGTGACGGCGATTCCGATCGGCATCGCGATGGGCATGAGCCGCGTGGCGCGTGGCATCTTCGATCCACCGATCGAGTTCTATCGGCCGCTGCCGCCGCTGGCCTACCTGCCGCTGATCATCATCTGGTTCGGCATCGACGAGATGCCCAAGGTGCTGCTGATCTACCTGGCGTGCTTCGCGCCGCTGGCGCTGGCCGCGCGCTCGGGCATGAGGAGCGCGGCGCAGGAGCAGATCAATGCGGCGTATTCGATGGGCGCGAGCTACGGCCAGGTGATCCGCCATGTGATCCTGCCGTCGGCGCTGCCGGAGATCCTGGTCGGCATGCGCATCGCCATCGGCTTCGGCTGGACGACGCTCGTGGCTGCCGAGATGGTGGCCGCCAATGTCGGCCTCGGTCAGATGGTGCTCAACGCGTCGAACTTCCTGCGCACCGACATCGTCGTCATGGGCATCATCGTCATCGGCGTCGTGGCGTATCTTTTCGATCTGCTGATGCGCTGGATCGAGCGCAAGGCGGTGCCGTGGAAAGGGCGCATGTAGCTCAAGTGCTGAGCTTGCGGCCGAGGTGTTGTTCGACCTTGGCCACCTTGGCCTCCAAGCGGCCGCTGTGGCCGGCGCGGTAGTCGGCCTTCAGGTGCACGCTGATGCGCGGGCAGTCGGTCTGGAGCGCGTCGAAGCAAGCCGTCACCACGCCCATCACGTCGGGCCACTCGCCTTCGATGATCGTGCCCATCGCGGTCAGCTGGTAGGGCAGGCCGCTGCGGTCGATGACGTCGATCACGCGCGCCACGTCGGCGCCGAGGCTTTCGGCGCGGCCGCGCGGGGCCATCGAGAATTCGACGAGAACCATCGTTGGTTTCCTTCATCGGTGCCGGCGACCGGCGATGAGTTGAATGATCTCGCCGAACGTGGCGTGGCTCGGCGGGGTGCTCAGATCGAGCGCCTGACAGCGCCTGTAGCAGTACGGGCCGAGGTCGAGGCCGACACCGAGGCCGAGGATCTCGACGCCGCCGTACGCGGTCTGTTGCGTGACCACCTGGCGCAGATGGTGGTCGAGGTAGAGCGCATCGTTGGCCAGGTTCGTGGCCGTGTCCATCGGGCTGCCATCGGAGATCACGATCAGGATGCGGCGATCGATCGGCTCGTCGTGGCCTGCATTGCGCAATCGCGCGCAAGCCCACTCGACCGCTTCGCCGTCGATGCCTTCGCGGAACAGCTCGTTCTTCTGCAAGGCCGCCAGGCCGGGGCGGGCGCGCCGCCACGAGGTGTTCGCATCCTTGAAGATCAGGTGCCGCACTTCGTTCAATCGGCCGGGGTGGGGCGGTTTGCCGGCGCGTTGCCACTCCTTCGCGGCGCGGCCGCCGTTCCACGCCGCCGTGGTGAAGCCGAGCACTTCGACGAGCGCGCCCGCTTGTTCGAGCGTGCGCGCGAGCACGTCGGCGAGCAACGCCACCGGCTCGTTGTGCTGCTTCATCGAGCCCGAGCAATCGATCAGCAAGGTGATCTGGCAGTGCGCCTGTGCTTGCAGGTGTTCGCTGCGGAACAGGCGGCGCTCGGCGGGGGAGGCGATCAGTTGCGACAAACGGCGGCCGTCGATGCGGCCTTCTTCCCGCCCGCTGTCCCAGTCCTCGTGCGCGCGCCGCGCGAGCAGGACCTTGAACTCGCGCGCCAGGCGGCGGATGTTCAGGCCCGAACCCGCGACGCGTTGATCCAGGCGCCGGCGCGATTCCCGCGGCTCGTCAGCGGGCACGAGGCGCGCACCATCATCCTGCCGGTCGTGCGCGCCGGGGAAGCTGCCGCAGCGGTTGT
>CADEEN010000168.1 GCA_902826345.1 uncultured Burkholderiales bacterium
CTGCACGGGGCAGCTGGTGGCAGTTTGAGCGAACATCATCGGTGTCTCCTGTCGGTGAATGAGGTGATCGTCCGCAGGTCCGACTGAACTTCAATTGACCGCAGTCAAGATCAAGGGACAACCCGCCCCGACGGCGATGCGTCGGTTCGGCAGCGCAGACGACCGCGCTTTTTGGTTTCGCGGCTTGAACTGTGCCGTCTCGGTGGCGCTCGTGCGCAGTGGGTTTACCCTTTCAACGAGAGGCAGGCCTGCGCAGCGTGGATGCAATCACGTCATGCGCCCCTCGATCCACACCGCTGACGCGCGCCACTGCGAAAGCTGTCGGGCGCGCACGAAGAAATTCTTTCGGCAAGCCGCGCAAGCCGCCGCGGGGGCAATCACCCGCCGCCGAACTCGATGCTGGCCAGCGTCACCCGGTTGCCGCCGCGCTGGCGCGCTTCGGCGAGTGCCCCTTCGCAGGCCTCGCGCAGTTCGTCCTGCGTCTGCGCCGTGTGCGGAAAACTCGCCACGCCCATCGACACCGTGAAGCCGATGTCGCGCCCCTCGTGGGCGACGATCTGCGTGGCGCATTGGCGCCGGAAGCCCTCCATGCGCGAGTGCGCCGTCGCCAGGCCCACGCCCGACAGCAGCACCGAAAAGCGGTTGTCGTCGTAGCGGCACGAGGCGTCCATCGCCCGCGTATTGCCGCGCAGCAGCCGGCCGAGCGTTTCGAGCACCTGCGGGCGCACGTCGGCACCGAGCGCGATCACGTCGGCGGCCAGCGCATCGATCTCGATCGAGACGAGCGCGAACTCGCGGTGCTCGCGCGTCGACAGATCGACCTCGCGCCGCAACTGGTCTTCGAAATTGGCGCGGTTGGACAGGCCGGTGGCCGTGTCCCGCGACGACTGCTGGCCCTGCATCTCGCGCCGCAACGCAACGTTGGCCAGCTGCTGCTGTTCGAGCTGCTCCAGCGCGTTGCGCAGCTGGGCCTCGCGGCGCCGCTCGGGCGCCAGGTCTTGCCAGACGGAGACCACCAGCGGCTGCCCTTCGGGCCCCGTCAGTCGCTGGCGCAGCACCTCGAACTCGCGGCGCACGCCGCCGAGCTCGACCTTGTGCTGCGCCGCGGCGCCGTCGGCGCCGGCCGCCTGCTCGGCCACGCGCAAGGCGGTCGCCGCTTCGCCGAACAACTCGGTCTCCAGCGCCGGTGGCCGCCCGATCAAGGCCTCGGCCGGGCGGCCGAGCCACTGCGCCATGACGGCGTTGACATGCAACCACGCGCCGCTGGCGCCGTCCTTGACGACCAGACCCTGCCCGGCATGCGCCGCCAGTGCGGGCGCCAGCGGGGCCAGGCAAGCGGCCAGTCGCGGGTCGAGCATCGGGTCGGGCATGCGCAATGGTAGCCACGGGCGCGCCCTGCACCGCAGCGTGTGCTCGGGAGATCGGGCCGGCGCCTGTTGTGGCTATAATCGCCGGCTTTTCTGACCTGCCCGGCCGCCTTTGCGGCCCAGCCGGCAGGCACCTTCCAACGACCCCGAGGATTTTCCGTTTCATGACCACGATCCGCGTCAAAGAGAACGAGCCTTTCGATGTGGCCCTGCGCCGCTTCAAACGCACGATCGAAAAACTGGGCTTGCTCACCGACCTGCGCGCTCGCGAGTTCTATGAGAAGCCGACCGCCGAGCGCAAGCGCAAGAAGGCCGCCGCCGTGAAGCGCCACTACAAGCGCGTGCGCTCGATGCAGTTGCCCAAGAAGCTGTACTGAACAGCCCGCCGTTTGAATCCGAGCCCGCGCGGGAAGCCGCAGCGGGCTCGTTTTGTTTCTGAAAGGCCGCCATGAGTTTGAAAGACCGCATCACCGAAGACATGAAGGCCGCGATGCGAGCCAAAGACGCCGCGCGCCTGGGCACGATCCGCGTCTTGCTGGCCGCCATCAAGCAACGTGAGGTGGATGAGCGCATCACGCTCGACGACACGCAGGTTATCGGCGTGCTCGACAAGCTCGTCAAGCAGCGCAAGGACTCGATTGCCGCCTTCCAGCAGGCCGCGCGCACCGATCTGGTGGACAAGGAAAGCGCCGAGATGAAGGTGCTCGAGGCCTATCTGCCGCAGCGCCTGTCGGCCGACGACGTGGCCGCCGAAGTGGCGCGCATCGTCAAGGAGGTCGGCGCCGCCGGGCCGGGCGACATCGGCAAGGTGATGGCTGCGGCCAAGACGCAACTCGCCGGCAAGGCCGACATGGGCATGGTCTCGGCGGCCGTCAAGGCGGCGTTGAAATGAATCCGCCGAGTTCCGCTTTTCGCCAGGTCGCCGCGGACGTCTGCGTCGCCCCGCAACTCACGCCCGAGTCGATGGCCGACTTGGCGCGCGCGGGCTTTCGCAGCGTCGTCAACAACCGGCCGGATTTCGAGCACGGCCCCGATCAGCCGACCAACGCCGCGATCGAAGCGGCTGCCAAAGCCGCCGGCCTCGAGTACCGATTCCTGCCGGTCAGCGGCGGGGGACAGACGCCCGAACAGATTGCTGCGTTTGCGCAACTGCTGGGCGAGCTGCCGCGCCCGCTGCTGGCGTTCTGCCGCAGCGGCGCACGCTCGACCAACCTGTTCCTGCAAGCGCAACAGCGCGGCGGCACGTAGGGGTTAGAACCCTTTGCCGCTGGCTGCAAACCCTGGGAGCATGCACGCGGTCTGAACGGCGAAGGATCTGCATTTGGGAGCGCTACTCAAACTGTCGGCGGCGATCGACAAGTTCAACGAGCTGATCGGCAAGCTCGTCATGTGGCTCGTGCTGGCGGCCGTGATCATCAGCGCCGGCAACGCCACGCTACGCAAGGCGTTCAACATCGGCAGCAACGCCTGGCTCGAAATCCAGTGGTACCTGTTCGCCGGCGTCTTCATGCTCGGCGTCGGCTACGTGATGCTGAAGAACGCGCATGTGCGCATCGACTTCATCTCGGGCAAGCTGTCCAAGCGCAGCAACGCCGTCATCGACGCGATCGGCATCGTCGTCTTCACGATCCCGCTGTCGATCATCATGATCGACTTCGCCTGGCCGGTCTTCATGCGCGCGCTCGACACCGGCGAGATGAGCCAGAACGCCGGCGGGCTGATCCGCTGGCCGGTGTGGGCCCTGTTGCCCGCAGGCTTCGGCATCCTGCTGCTGCAAGCCGTGTCCGAGCTGATCAAGCGCATCGCCTTCTTGACCGGGCATCGCAGCGAGCCCTTCAGCGACGCCGACGGCAAGTCCGAGGAAGAGCGCCTGGCGGAAGAACTGGCGGCCGAAGCCGCCCGGCATGAGCAAGCGCTCGCCGCGGTGATCAAAGGCAGCAAGTGATGAGCGCGTTGATCGCCCAGAACTTCGTCCCGCTGTTGTTCTGCGGCCTGCTGTTCTTCCTGCTGACCGGCATCCCCGTGGCCTTCGGCCTGGCCGCCACCGGGCTGCTGTTCGGCTTCATCGGCATGGAGGTCGGGCTGTTCCCGACAACGCTGTTCCAGGCGCTGCCGCTTCGCGTCTTCAACATCATGAGCAACGAGACGCTGCTGGCGATCCCGTTCTTCACCTTCATGGGCATCATCCTCGAACGCTCCGGCATGGCCGAGGATCTGCTCGAAACCGTCGGCCAGGTTTTCGGCCCGGTGCGCGGCGGCGTCGCGGTGGCGGTGATCCTGGTCGGCGCGCTGCTCGCGGCGACCACCGGCGTCGTCGCCGCAGCGGTGATCTCGATGGGCCTGATCTCGCTGCCGATCATGCTGCGCTACGGCTACAACCGCACCATCGCCACCGGCACCATCACCGCCTCGGGCACGCTGGCGCAGGCGATTCCGCCGTCGCTGGTGCTGATCGTGCTGGCCGACCAGATGGGGCGCTCGGTCGGCGACATGTACGCCGGTGCGCTCTACCCTGGACTGCTGCTGGTCGGCCTGTACCTGTTGTTCATCGCCGCGGTGGCCATCATCAAGCCGAGGTGGGTGCCGGCGCTGCCGCCCGAGGCGCGCATCTACCGCGAGCGCAACGGCGCGTCGGGACACAAGTCGCTGCTCGTGCTGCTGGCGATCTGCGCCGGCGCGGCTTACGCGTGGATGCAGGTGCACGACCAGGCGATGCGCTCGTGGATCGGCCGCGAAGGCGCGTCGCCCGGCGACGAGCGCCTGATCCTGGCGCTGACCGTGGCCTCGCTGCTGGCGCTGACGCTGGCCATCGTCAACCGCGTGACGAGGATGGGCCTGCTGTCGCGCCTGGCCGAGCAGGTCACCTTCGTGCTGATCCCGCCGCTGGTGCTGATCTTCCTCGTCCTCGGCACGATCTTCCTCGGCGTTGCCACGCCGACCGAAGGCGGGGCGATGGGCGCGATGGGCGCGCTGATCATGGCGTTCTCGCGCCGCCGCCTGAACTTCGGCCTGATGCGCCAGGCGCTGGACAGCACCGCCAAGCTGGCCACCTTCGTCATGTTCATCCTCATCGGCTCGACGGTGTTCAGCTTCACCTTCAACGCCGCCGACGGCCACATTTGGGTCGAGCACCTGTTCGACGCCTTGCCCGGCGGCGCGCTCGGTTTCCTGATCGTCGTCAACGTCCTGGTCTTCATCCTCGGCATGTTCATCGACTTCTTCGAGATCGCCTTCATCGTCGTGCCGATGCTGGTGCCGGTGGCGCAGAAGATCCTGCCCGAGCTGTTTCCTCCGGGCACGCCGATCGACCCGATCATGGTCTGGTTCGGCGTCATCCTGGCGATGAACCTGCAGACCTCGTTCCTGACGCCGCCGTTCGGCTTTGCCCTGTTCTACCTGCGCAGCGTCGCAGCGAAGAAAGACTACAAGGACCGCATCACCAACGCGACGATTCCAGCGGTGACGACGGCGCAGATCTACAAGGGCTCGATCGCCTTCATCGTGCTGCAACTGATCATGGTGGCGGCGGTGATCTCCTTCCCGAAACTGGTCACCGGCGGCATCGACGAAGGCCCGAAGATCAACGCCGAAGAAGCGCTGAAGACGATGGGCGTGCCCGAGGCCGAGCCCGACCCGAATGCAGCGCCCGCCGCAGAAGCGGTGCCGGCGCCCGAGGGAGCCGCCTCCGAGCCCGAGGGTGAGAAAGAAGAAGATCCGATGAAGGCGCTCGAAGAGGCGATCAAGAAGGAATCGGGCAAGAAGTAGCCGCGTCGCAGGCGGCCATGAAAAAGCCCCGCCGAGGCGCGAGGCGTTCAGCTAAAGTGTGTAAGGCTCCCAATCGGGAGCCTTCTTCGCTTTGGCGTCCCCCTTGAAGCCCCATCCTCGTATCCCGTCGCCGGTCGACGGCATTCAGGTCAACCACTGCAAGACGCCGACGTGCCTGAATCTGACGATCGAGGCCGCGCAGGCGCCGCAGGGCCACTCGAAGGCGTTGGGTGACCGCTACCGCCTGACTGGAGCCAGTCAGGGCGCTCGCATCCTCACCTGCCTCGCCTGCAAGCGATCATCGGTGCTCCGCAGCAACTCGGCCATCGTCCAGGAGCTGGCGCGGCTCGACCCGTTCACTTACCGGCTGCAGCAGACCGCATGCGCCATGCTTGGCTGCGCGTCTGCCGGCCAACGGGCGGCTCGCCGCTGCCCACCCAGCGACGTCCCAAGCTGATCGTCAATAAGGTGCCCATGCGTCGCATCTGCGAGATCCTCGATCTGAACCCTGCGATCCTGTACGGGAAGCTTCGCTACTTGGCGGAAGGTGCCAGGGAGTTCACCGCGCTGCAGGAGCGGCGTCTTGGTACGGGGGACATTGCAATTCAGCGCGCCTACATGAGCGTGGATCGCCAAGACCACCTCCTGAACTGGGGCAGCCAACTCGATCGGCGATATGCCGCGTTGGGTGCCGTCGGCGCTGCTGAGAACGATTCCGGCTACGTGCTGACCATGCAGCTCAACTTCGATGCAGATTGCAACGCCGAAGACGTCGAGGCCGATGCCATCGCGCGGGGCGACTACGACTTGCCTCCTGCCCACCGACACTACGCCCGCCTTTGGCTGCGACAAGATCGCGCGAGCGCGAGCGCGAGCGCGAGCGAGGACGCGGATCTAGACGGTGATGCTGCACCTGCCGAGTACAGGGCGCCGCCAAGCGGCATGCAAGTGAAGATCGAGGTCCTGTACTTCGCCGTGCTGCTCCACCTGAAGCGTCTATTGGCCCACGCGGAGCGCACGCGCTTCTTTCTTGACCTGGATCCCGCGCTCGACAGCGCGTGCATCGCTGCGTTCAAGGAGGAGATACGCCAGAGGCGTTGTGACGTGTTCTTGGTCAAGACCGCCAAAGACCTCTCAGTCGACAAGAAACGACTGCTCATCGCCCACGCCGAGCGTGAAGTCGAACGCTTTGCAGCGCGCACCGAGCTGGCCCGCGGCGCGTCGGCCAGGCTGCACTTTGTCGAGGACCGGCTGCGCCACCACATGAAGACGGCCGGGCCTTCTCATGCTGTTTCTCCATGAATGGGTGATGTGACAAATCCGCAAAGAGGCGGGGTGAATCCAACGGCCCGGCGGCCGATCAAGCGGGCTCCATGCCCTGCATCGTGATCACCGGGTGAGCCTTCGAGCCGACGAGGAACTTGAGCAGTTCGCGCGCCGCGGCCGACTCGGGCGCGTTTTCGAGCACGGCGGCCGCGAACACGGTCCAGAACTGAATTTCAGGCGGAATCGGCCCCGCCAGCTCCACGCCAGGCGTGGTGAGAATCTGGGTGACGATCACCACACCCAGTTCAACTTCACCGCGCGCAACCTGCTCGCAAACGGTGTCGGTTGCCGGAACCACGGCCTCGGGCTTGACGGCCTGCACCATGCCCAGCCGCTCCATCAACTGGGGCACGCCGGCGGTTGGCAAATAGCCGACGGACTTGGCGTTGCGCAGCGCCTGTTTGAACGCCTGGACCGAGCTCAGATCGGGCTTGGGGGCGCCAGCGCGCACAGCCACACCGACCTTGGAGCGGACAAGCGGGGTGCGGGTATCGGGCACGACCCGGCCGCTGGCCGCCAAGCCATCGATCACCGGCGCCGGCGCGATCACGATGTCGAAGGCTTCGCCGGCGTGAATGCGTTTGACGAACTCGGGGCTGAAGCCGGTGACGATCCGCAGCTTGTGGCCGGTCGCTTCCTCGAACTCTGCGCCCAAACCACCTTCGAGCGCCGTGGCCATCGCTCGCGACGTGACGATCCTGATCGCGGCGGCCTGCACGGCGCGGCCCGGCACCAACAGTGCCAGCAGCAGCACGAGGATCGCGATCGCCGGGGTCGATGGGGTTTTCATGGGCAGCGCACCGCGGGATTCCAGTCGTTGAAGACGCCGTCGCGGTTGTGCTCCCACACCCACAGGTGCAGCTCGTAGAAAGCCGGCACGTTGTAGCGATTGGGCGCGCGCACAAGATGGAAGGGGTGGCCGAACAGCACCGGCGGTTGCGGGTGCAGCGCATCCCAGGCGTCTTGGAACACGATGTACTCGACACCGATCAGTTCGAGCCGGCCGTTCTTGTGCGGCTGGTACATCAAGGCCTCGGGCTGCAGCGGGTCCAGCACGGCATCGATCAGCCCGCCGTTGAGGTAGTGGATGCCCATCCCGCCCTGGCCGGGCTGGGAGACGCAGTAGCCGTCGTTGTCGGCGAAGGGGGCGTAGCCGGCCTGGAGCGCGACCTGCACGTCTTGAAAAGGTCGCGTGGCGCGCCGCACCTCGGCGATCTGGCGCCACATTTTTTCCGCCGATTCGCCCGCGTCGCCATGCGCGAACGCGGTTGCAGCGCCGAACAGCAAAGCTGCGAGCGCGGTGGCGATGGACAGCAATGCCTTCATGGCGCCGGCCTCCTTCATGGCTGGTAGAAGTAGGGGTCGAGCACGCTCACCTCGGTGATGCGGCCCACCGGCAGGCCGTTGCGGTCGGCCACCTTGCGAATGGCCTCGGGTGCGGGCGCGTCGTAAATGCAGAAGGTGGCCTTGCGATCCGGGCTCACGTAGCTGTGAACCCAGGTAACGCCATGCTCGGCGTTGTTGGCGACGACGCCGGCCACAGCCTTGCGGCCCTCGGCGTTCATTGGGATGCTGAGGCCGTCAGGGAAGTTGCGTTCGATCAGGTAGCGCGGCATGGCGGCTCCTCGTTCAAGTCAACGGCACGGCGCCGTCGATGACGAGGATCGGCACGGCGCGGATTTCGCGCGTCGGCCCTCTTGCCTACTTTGCGCTGCGCGCTTGCCCAATTTGCGGCGCCAGGCCTTCACGCTGCGCTGAGGCGATCGCAGCCCCGCGCGAGTCGACGCCGAGCTTGGCGAACACTGCGGCCAGGTGATGATCGACGGTGCGCACCGAGCGGTGCAGGCGCGCCGCGATCTCGGCGTTGCGCAGACCATCGCAGAGCAGGCGCAGCACCTCGAGCTCGCGCGCGGTCAGGCCGAAGGCGTTGTCGCGGGTGGCAGCGCGCGGGCCGCGCGCCAGCCCGCGCACGCCAGCGTCGTGCAAGCGCCGGCGCAGCGCCTCTGCGGCCGGGCGTGCGCCCAGGCGCTCGAAGATCGCCAGCGCCTCGCGCTGCGCTGCTTCGTCCCCGTCGGCCAAAGCGCGCGCCTGCTCGAACGGGCAGCCGATGGTGGCCCAAGCCACGGCGGCTTCGAGCCAGTGTCCGCCGATCTGCAAGGCGTACGGTGCGGCCGCCATGGCAGGCACTGCATCGGGCTCGCCGCAGCGCCAGAGCCAGAAGGCAAGCTCGCCGCTGAGCCAGGGGTGGCCGTGTGCGACAGCGAGCGTCAAGGCCGCCCGCGCCTCCTCGGCCGCAAGCCCAAAGTCAGCGCGCAAAAAGGCTGCCTCGGCGCGCGCCGCC
>CADEEN010000169.1 GCA_902826345.1 uncultured Burkholderiales bacterium
AGCGACGAGCGCACTGCCGAGCTCTACGCATTTTTCGGCGGCACCGAATGAGCCACTTCACCGCATCGACTCCCTGTTGGAAGACCAAGATGAAGACGACCTTGACCTGTTTGGCTGCCGCCCTCGCCGGCAGCGGCGCCTTCGCGCAAAGCGCAGCGCCTGCGCGCGGCCTCGACTGCCTGATCCAGCCGCACCAGATCGTGCAGATCGGCAGCGCGGCGCCGGGCGTGATCGAGCGCATCCTCGTCGATCGTGGTGACCTGGTGAAAGCCGGCCAGCCGATCGTGCAACTGCAGGCCGGGGTCGAGCGCGCCGAGCTGGCGGCCGCGCGCGAGCGCGCGCTGCAACAAGGCGAGATGAAGGTCGCCACCGGCTCGGCCGATCTGGCGCAGCGCGAGCTGCAACGGGCGAAAGAACTGCACGAACAGAATTTCGTCTCGCAGACCTACCTCGACAAACAGCGCGCCGAGGCGCAGGTGGCCGGTGGCCGCACCGACCAGGCCAGCGAGCGCAAAAAGCTGTCGCAGCGCGAGGTCGATCTGGCCGCGGCGCAACTCGCGCAGCGCAGCATCGGTGCGCCGATCGCCGGTGTCGTCGTCGAGCGCTTCATGTCGCCCGGCGAGTTCGTCGATCAGAAACCGATCCTGCGCATCGCCGCGATCGACCCGCTGCGGGTCGACGTGCTGGTGCCGGCGGTGGCCTTCGGCCAGATCGAGCCGGGCATGAAGGGCGCGGTGATGCCCGAGCTGTTGAACCGCAAGGAACACATCGCGGTGGTGAAGACCGTCGATCGCGTGATCGACGCGGCCACCAACACCTTCCGCGTGCGCCTGGAGCTGCCCAACCCCGGCGGCGCGTTGCCGGCGGGGCTGCGCTGCAAGGTCGATCTCGGGTTGAAGCTGCCGGGCGCAGCGCCCGTGTCGCCAGCCGCTGCTGCCGCGCTGCCGCAAGGCGTGGCGCCGGTGCTGGCCCGCAACTGAAACTGCCAACATGCTGCGCTGGCTGACCCGCCTCTTCGCGCTCTTCACTGAGCGTGGCGCTGCCGTGCGCAAGCCGGTGGTCGAAGAGGTCGAGCCGCGCATCCTGTATTCCGCCGACGTGAACCCGCTGCTGTGGGGCGGTGTCGATCCGAACGCCGCGGCCATCGTCGCCGCTGTCGACAGCGGCAACACGACGCCGCAGACGGTCGATGCGCAGCAACAGCAACAACGCCGCCGCGAGATCGTCTTCGTCGATGCGGCGGTGCCGGATGCGCAGAGGCTCATTGAAGAATTGCTCGCCTCGCGCAGCGAAGCGGCCGACGTCGAAGTGATCGAGCTGCAACCCGGCGCCGACGGCTTGTGGCAGATCGACCAGGTGCTTGCCGGCGAGCGCGGCGTCGATGGCATCCACATCATCTCGCACGGTGGGCCGGGCCGGCTGCAACTCGGCAGCCTGACGCTCGACGCGGCGGTTCTTGCGCAGCGTGCCAGCGAGCTGCAAGGCTGGACGACGGCGCTCAGCGCGGATGCCGACCTGCTGATCTACGGTTGCGACGTGGCGCAGGGCGATGCCGGCCAGGCTTTCGTGCGCGAGTTCTCGCGTCTGACCGGCGCCGATGTCGCCGCCAGCACCGACGCCACCGGGCACGAGTCGCTGGGCGGCGACTGGCAGCTCGAGGCCGCCACCGGCGCCATCGACACCAGCATTGCCTTCGGCCAGGCATTCCGCTCGGAGTGGAGGGCGCTGCTGCCGACATACGAGCAGTTCACCAGCTACACATCCGATTCCGAGTTGAAGTCGGATGCGAACTGGGGCCAGACCTTCGCGCACAACAGTGGCGGCGGCACCTACGACGTCAATCAATTGAGCCTCGTGCTTCGCCGGGATGCCGTCGCGCCAGCCCAGACGATCACCGTCACGCTGCGCGACAGTTGGACGGGCACGATCCTGGGCAGCGCCAGCGTCGCCTCGTCCAGTCTCGCAACCAGCTACGGCTGGGTGGACTTCAACTTCGGCGATGTCGCCCTCAACGACAGCCAGACCTACTTCATTCGCGTCACCAGCTCGACGGCGGATGGAAAGATCTACATCGGCACGGCAGTGAACGGCTATGCCAACGGCACGAGGATCGACAAGGACGGCAACCCGTCATACGGCGAAGACCTGGCCTTCAAGGTCGGGAATGTCGCAACGGTGGGCGTGACCGTCACGCCGACGAGCGGCCTGGTGACCAACGAATCCGGCGCCACGGCGCAGTTCACTGTCGTGCTCGACAGCGCTCCGACCGCCGACGTGACCATTCCGGTGAGCAGCAGCGACGCCACCGAAGGCACGGTCAGCACCGCGCTGCTGACGTTCACGAGCGCGAACTGGAACGTGGCGCAGACCGTGACCGTGACGGGTGCCGACGACGTGCTCGCCGACGGCTTCCAGGGCTACTCGATCGTGCTCGGCCCAGCCACGAGCAGCGACGCCGCCTACAACAGCTTGAATCCGGCCGACGTGCAAGCGGCCACGAGCGACAACGACGTAACGTACGGCCAGATCGCCGTCACCACGACCAGCGACGGCGCCGACGGCGACACGTCGTCGCTGGCCGCGTTGGCCGCGAACCGCGGCGCCGACGGCGCGATCTCGCTGCGCGAAGCGATCATCGCCGCCAACAACACGGCCAACGGGACGAGCGCTGACCGCATCGTCTTCAACATTGCCGGCGCCGGCGTGCACACGATCAACCTCGCGAGCGCGCTGCCGACGATCACGCAGGCGCTGGTGATCGACGGCTACAGCCAAGCCGGTGCGGCGCAGAACACGCAGACGGCCGGCAGCAACGCGGTGCTCAAGATCGAGATCAACGGCGCCGGCGCGGGCTCGGCCAACGGCCTGACGCTCGGCGCGGGCAGCGACGGCAGCGTCATTCAGGGTCTGGTCATCAACCGCTTCAGCGGCGGCATCCTCACCGCCGGGCCCGGCGTCGGCATCGTGGTGCAGAGCAGCGCCAACACGATCGAAGGCAACTTCATCGGCGTCAATGCCACAGGCACGGCCGCGCTGGGCAACAGCAACGACGGCATCCGTGTCGATGGCGGCGACAACAACCTGATCGGCGGCGCGGCGCCGGGCGCCCGCAACCTGATCTCCGGTAACTACGACGGCGTGCAGTTGCAGAACGATGCCGACGGCAACCGCATCCAGGGCAACCTCATCGGCAGCGACGCCAGCGGCACGCTCGACCTGGGCAACAGCGACAACGGCATCGACATCCAGTCCGGTTCGGACAACAACTGGGTCGGCGGCACAGCGGCCGGCGAAGGCAACCTGATCCTCGGCAACAACGGTGTCGACGAACCCGGCGCCATCAACCTGAACGCCAGCAGCGACGCCAATCCGGTGGGCGTGCGCATCCTGGGCAACTCGATCTACAACAACGGCGGCGCCGGCATCGATCTGGTCGGCGCGGTCGGCGTCAACACCAACGACAGCGGCGACGGCGACAGCGGGCCGAACAACCAGCAGAACTTCCCGGTGCTGACGCGGGCGGTCACGAACGCGAGCAATCGGTTCGCCGTCGGCGGCACGCTCAACAGCACGGCCAACACCTTCTACCGCATCGAGATCTTCTCGAACGCCGCAGGCGATGCCCTGGGCAATGGCGAGGGGCAGACCTACCTCGGCTTCGTGAACGTGCGCACCGACGGGTCGGGCAACGTGACCTGGGGCACGGAGCTGTTTGCGAACGTCCCGGCGGGCGCGGTGATCTCGGCCACGGCGACCAGGCTCGATGCGGCGATGAATCCGGTCGAAACCTCGGAGTTCGCTGCCAACATCACGGCGGTCAACCAGACGCTGATCGTCACGAACACCAACGACACGGTCAATGGCGCCACTGGCTCGGTTGCCGCGCTCATCGCCACGCCGGGCGCCGACGGCATCTCGCTGCGCGAAGCGATCACTGCGGCCAACAACACCGCCGGCATCGACCTCATCGTCTTCAACATCGCCGGCGCCGGGCCGCACGTGCTCGCGCTGGGTACGGCGTTGCCGGCGCTGGTCGATGCGCTCGTCATCGACGGCACGACCGAACCCGACTACAGCGACGCGGTGGCCGCACCGGTGATCGTCATCGATGGCAACGCCACGTCGGCTGCCGACGGCCTCACCATCAGCGCCAGCGGCGTCACCGTGCGCGGCCTGAACATCCAGCGCTTCGACCAGGCGGGCATCCGCATCGATGGCGGCACCGGGGCGCTGGTCCAGGGCAACTGGATCGGCCTGAACGCCGCAGGCACCGCGCTCGCCGAAGGGATGTCCGCGATGTCGGACGGCATCGTGCTGCGCGCCTCCTTCAACACCGTCGGTGGCAACACGCTACAGGCGCGCAACGTCATCGCCGGAACCCTGGACGGGATCCGGATGCGCGACGCCACCACGCAAGGCAACGTGGTGCAGGGCAACGTCCTCGGCGCGTCGGCGGATCTGGCGACGGCCCTCGGATTCGGCGATGCGGGCATCGACCTGGGCATCGGCGCCCACGACAACACGATCGGCGGCGTCAACGCGGGCGAAGGCAACGTCATCACGGCCAGCGCCGGCATGGGCGTCGAGATCCGGGCCGATGCGGGCGTCGGCAATCGTCTGTCGCAGAACTCGATCTTCGCCAACGCCGGACTCGGCATCGACCTCGGCGCCAACGGCGCCACGGCCAACGACCCCGCTGACAGCGACAGCGGCGCCAACAACCTGCTGAACGTCCCCGTGCTCTACAGCGTGCTCATCAGCGGCGGCAACGTCGTCATCAGCGGCGAGGCGCGGCCCGGCGCGACGCTCGAATTCTTTGAGAGCCCGGACGCGGCGGGAACCCGCGGCGAAGGGCAGACCTTCCTCGGCCGCGGGACGGTCAGCGGCGCCACAGCCGGCCAGGTCGATGCGACGGCGCGCCAGTTCAGCTTCACGTTCGCCGCCGGCTCGCTGGTCCTCGGCGACCGGGTGACGGCCACGGCGACCGACGCCTCCAACAGCACGTCCGAGTTCTCTGCCAACGTGGCGGTGAGCCTGTTCGCCGTGACGACGGCCGCCGACGTGCTGGACGGCGACACGAGTTCGATCGCCAGCCTCATCGCCAACCGCGGCGCCGACGGCCGGATCTCGCTGCGCGAGGCGATCGTGGCGGCGAACAACACCGCCGGCATCGACACGATCCGCTTTGACATCCCTGAGGCGCTGGTCGGCGGCGTGCACACCATCACACTGAGCTACGACGGCGCCGACGCCGGCAGCGTGCCCGACGCGCTGCCGGTCATCACGGATACGGTGATCATCGACGGCAGCAGCGAGCCCGATTTCTCGGGCGCCCCGGTGATCGAACTGAACGGCGCCGGTGCGGACGCCGGCGTCGACGGTCTGCAACTCGCTGATGGCAGCGACGGCAGCACGATCCGCGGACTGACGATCAATCGCTTCACGAACCACGGCATCTACATTGCCGCAGGCGCCGATGGCAACACGATCGCGGGCAACTTCATCGGCACGGACGTCACGGGGACGCTGGACCTGGGCAACGCGGTGCATGGCATCTCGGTCTACTCGAGCGGCAACACCATCGGCGGCAGCGTCGCCGCCGACCGGAACATCCTGTCGGGCAACAACAATGGCGGCATTCGGCTGACGACGGCCTCGGCCAGCGGCAACCTGGTGATTGGCAACTTCATCGGCACCGACGTTTCCGGCACGGTCGACCTGGGCAACACCTTCTACGGTGTGGTGCTGGACGTGGGGGCGAACAACAACGTCATCGGCGGCACCACCGCCGCCGAGCGCAACATCATTTCCGGCAACAACTCCAGCGGCGTGCGCTTCGGCGGCGCTGGCACGTCCAACAACGTGGTGCAGGGCAACTACATCGGCACCGATGTGAGCGGTACCCTTGCACTGGGCAACCTGAGCGGCGTTGTCAATGACAACAGTGCGTCTTCCAACCGTATCGGCGGCGTGGCCGCGGGCGCCGGCAACCTGATCGCCTACAACACGAACCGGGGCGTGGCCATGGTGAGCGCGGGGGACATCAACAACCCCATCCTTGGTAACGCCATCCATTCCAATAGCCAACTCGCCATTGACCTGGGCGCCAACGGCGTGACGCTGAACGACGCCGGTGATGCCGACACGGGCTCCAACAACTACCAGAACTTCCCCGTGCTGACGCTGGCAAACACCGACGGCGCCGGTACGCTGACGCTGAGCGGCACGTTGAACAGCACGGCGAACAGCTACTACCGTATCGAGTTCTTCGCCAACACGAGCCAGGACGGCACCGGCTACGGCGAAGGCCAGCGCTATCTGGGCTTCGCCAACGTTGCCACCGACGCTTCGGGCAACGCCACCATCAGCACCAGCCTGAGCGCCACGGTGGTGGCCGGCGAGTTCATCTCGGCGACGGCGACCAGGAGCAACG
The DNA here is from genome assembly GCA_902826345.1 of uncultured Burkholderiales bacterium. Classification (GTDB taxonomy): domain Bacteria; phylum Pseudomonadota; class Gammaproteobacteria; order Burkholderiales; family Burkholderiaceae_C; genus CADEEN01. Next base: position 6,434 of record CADEEN010000169.1, read on the forward strand.
CCACCTACAGCACCTTCACGGATACGTCCGAGTTCGCGCGCAACGTCGCTGCCGTCTCCAGCGTCCAGGCGACCATCGTCGTCGATACCACGGCCGACACGCTCGACGGCGACACCACCAGCCTGTCGACCCTGCTGGCGAACAAGGGTGCGGATGGTTTTGTTTCCCTGCGCGAAGCCCTCATCGCGGCCAACAACACGGTCAACGGTGCGAGCGCCGACCGCATCACCTTCAACATCGCCGGCACCGGCATGCACACGATCGACGTGCTGAGCGCGCTGCCGACGATCACCGGCACGGTGATCCTCGATGCGACCAGCGACGACAGCTTCGCCGCCAACGGCAACCGGCCGGCGATCGTGCTCGACGGCAACAACCTGGCCGCCGACGGCCTGGTGCTCAGCAGCGGCGCGGACGGCAGCACCATCCGCGGCTTCGTCATCCGTGACTTCGGCTCCTCGGGTATCTGGATCCAGTCCGGTTCCGACGGCAACACCATCGCCGGCAACTACGTCGGCCGCCTGAACACCAGCGGCACCGACGCCGGCGCTGGCGAGGGCAACAGCCTGGCCGGCATCTGGGTGCAGGGTTCGGGCAACACGATCGGCGGCCTGACGGCGCTCGACCGCAACGTGCTGTCGGGCAACGGCAACTCTGGCTTGGGCTTCGGCGGCGGCTCGGGAAACTTTGCGCTGGGCAACTACATCGGCGTCGATGCGACCGGCGCCGTCGCGCTCGGCAATGCCTTCGAAGGCATCTACGTCAACGCATCGACCGGCAACACCATCGGCGGCACCAGCGCGGCGGCGCGCAACGTCATCTCGGGCAACCTGTCGTACGGCATCAACTTCGCCGGCACCGGCGCCACCGGCAACACGATTGCCGGCAACTACATCGGCCTGAACGCTGCCGGCACGGCGATGCTCGGCAACAGCAACGACGGCGTCATCCTCCTCGACGGCGCGAGCAACAACACGATCGGCGGCGCCACCACGGCGCATCGCAACGTCATCTCTGGCAACAGCGACGGCGTGCAGATCGGCGGCACGGCCGGCGGCTCCAACGGCAACGTCGTGCGCAACAACTACATCGGCACCGACGCCAGCGGCACGCTCGACTTCGGCAACAACGACGACGGCGTCGACATCGACAACGCCGCGTTGAACAACCAGGTCATCGGCAACCTGATTGCCGGCAACACGGGCGACGGCATCGACCTGGGCGACGCCGGCGCCAGCACCGGCACCGTGATCCAGGGCAACCTCATCGGCACCCAGGCCAACGGCAGCAGCGCGCTCGCCAACAGCGGCCACGGCATCCTGATCGGCAACGGCGGCACCGCCAACAGCACCACCATCGGCGGCACCACGGCGGGGCAGGGCAACACGATCGCCTTCAACGCCGGCGACGGCATCTACGTGCCGGTCAGCACCGGCGTGGCGATCCTCGGCAATGCGATTTTCAGCAATTCCGGGCTGGCAATCGACCTCGGCACCAACGGCGTGACCGCCAACGACGCGGCTGACGTCGATACTGGCGCCAACGACCTGCAGAACTACCCGGTGTTGAGCGGCGCCTCCAGCAGCGGCAGCAACACCACGATCAGCGGCACGCTCAACAGCAACCCGGGCCAGACCTTCCGCGTTGAGTTCTTCAGCTCGCCCACGGCCGACGCCAGCGGTTACGGCGAAGGCCGGACCTATCTCGGCTTCGTCAACGTGACGACGGACGGCAGCGGCAATGCCAACGTCAGCACGGTGCTGAGCGGTGTCGCCGTGACCTCCGGCCACGTCATCAGCGCCACCGCGACACGTGACCTGGGCGGCGGCAACTACGGCAGCACTTCGGAGTTCGCCGCCAACGTCACCTGCACCAACAGCACGCCGGGCATCACCGTCAGCGCGATCAGCGGCAACACGACGGAAGCCGGGGGCACGGCTAGCTTCACGGTCGTGCTCGACACCGCGCCGACGTCCACGGTGACGATCGCCGTCAGCAGCAGCAACACGCTGGAAGGCACGGTCAGCACCAGCCTTCTGACCTTCAACACGGCCAACTGGAACACCGCGCAGACCGTCACCGTCTCCGGCGTCAACGAAACCATCGTCGATGGCAACCGGGCCTACACCGTCGTGCTGGGGGCGGCGAGCAGCGCAGACGCTGCCTACAACGGCCTGAACCCGACCGACGTGGCGGTGACCAACACCGACAACGACACGCAAAGCACGATCGTCGTCACGACGGCCGGCGACGTCGCCG
>CADEEN010000170.1 GCA_902826345.1 uncultured Burkholderiales bacterium
CGAGCGGATGGCCAGCAGTGGCGCGAACGCCTGGCGTTGCGCGTCGTCGATGCCCAGCGCCACTTCGGCCAGCGGCGCCAATTCTTGCGCCAAGTGCGACAGGATGCGCTGGCCGGCGCTTTGCCCGAGCGGCACCGACTTCAACGCCGCCTGGACCTGGTTCTCCGCCCATGAAAAACCGCAGGCCAGTGCGGCTTCATGCGCTGTCGCGCCGGTCTGCTCGGCGGCGAGCGCAAATGCGATCGGCCAGGTGGGCGAGGGTGCCAGCGCGGCCAGCGTCCGCAGACGCGGGTCGTCCGGCGATTGCCGGCGCAGCCATTCGAGCAGTGAGCGGCCCATCTGCTCGCTTTGCGCGCGCAGCTCGCGCGACTCGCGGGTGACGAGCATCCAGGTGTTGAGCTCGGCGATGCGCAGCGCGTCGTGATGCGCCCACGCGCCGTGCGCCGACGCCACCAACGGCAACTCGGCGCGCGCCAGGCCGAGGTGCAACTGGTCGGTCAGCCAACGCCGCGCGCTCGCTTCGTCGTGCACCACGGCGGCATCGACGGCGCTTTCGAGCGTTTCCGAATAGCTGAAACCGCCGACCGGCAGCGCCGGCGACGCCAGCCGCATGAGGCCCAGCAGGGCCGATGGCTGCATCCTGCCGAGCAAGACGGCGGCTTGCATCAGTGATCGTGGTCGTGATGGCCGTGGTGATCGTGACCGTGCGGCGCGTGCGCGGCGGCATAGGCGCCACCTTCGGGCTCGAACGGCGCATGGAGCTCGCGCACGACGAGATGCATCGATCGCAGCATGTCGGCCAGCACCGGGTCGGGTTCGAGTTGTAGGTGATCGGGCTTGACCTCGAGCTGCACATGACGGTTGCCCAAGTGGTAGGCCGCGCGCGGCAGGTCCGCCGGCCCGCCGTGCTCGGCGCAGGCGGTGACACGCAGCACGGTCTGCGGCGCGGCCAGCACGCGGATCAGCGAACCGTCGTCGGCCACCAGCACATCGCCGCCGCGCAAGACGCTGCCGCGCGGCAGGAAGACGCCGAGCGCGCGACCGCTGGAATCGGTGGCGTCGAAGCGGCTTTTCTGCCGCACGTCCCAGTCGAGCTCGATGCTCGCGGCACGTTTGACCAGCGCCGCGGCCAGACCGCGGCCGCCGGGAATGAGTTTGGTCACGCTGAGCATGGTGTGGCTGGCTTGCGGTGGCGTGGAGCGGCAGGTAGTATAACGAACGTTATAACGGAGATCGGCCATGACCGCATTGAAACTGACCCAGATCGGCAACTCGGTCGGCGTCATCCTGCCCAAGGAAGTGCTGGCGCGCCTGAAGCTCGAAAAGGGCGACACGGTGTTCGTCACCGACGCGGCCAATGGGGTGATGTTGACGCCGTACGACCCCTCGCTCGATGCGCAGCTCGAAGCGGGGCGCGAGTTCATGCGCGAGTACCGCGACACGTTTCATCAGCTCGCCAAGTGAACGACACGTGGCGCTGGGTCGATCGGCGCGCCCTGGAGCTGTTGCATGACGAGAGCTTGGCCGAGCATGGTGGCGCGGCGGGGCTGCGCGACGAAGGTCTGCTGGAGTCCGCGCTGGCCCGGCCGCTGAACCTGGCCGTTTATGGCTCGCCCGATGTCCACGAGCTGGCGGCGTCCTATGGCGTCGGCCTGGCGAAGAACCATCCGTTTGTCGACGGCAACAAGCGCGCTGCCTTCCTTGCCGTGGGTATGTTTCTCTTGCTGAATGGCTGGCGGCTGACCGCCACGCCGGCGGATGCCACCCTGGCGATGCTCGGCGTGGCCGCCGGTCAGATGGACGAGGCTGCGTTCGCCCGCTGGCTGCGCCAGCACAGCATCGTGCGCTGATCTCGCGCAGGCCGCACTTCACGCCGGCTGTTGTCGATTCGTCGCAATCCGGCATCGCGGCGGGCCGCATCGGCCCATCATCGCGTCACTTGCTCACCAGGAGTTTCGTGATGAAGCCGATCCGTGACCTGTCCCGTGCCGTGACGATGCCGTTCACGGCACTGTTCGTCGTCGGCCTGTGCGCCGTCATCAACGCCATGACCTCGCCCGGCCAGTGGTGGTTCCAGTGGGTGGCCCTGGGCATGGGCATCGCCACCATCGTCGCGCTGGCCAAGGGCCTGCGTGTGGCGCTCGCGCTCGGGTTGGTCGCTTTCGTCGGCTGGTGGCTGTATCGGCGCTACGGCGCCGCGGCGCGCGACACTTTCGCCGCCTGGGCCGCGCAGTCGCAGCCGCGAGCCGCCGACGTCTTGCGCCGCGTCATGGCGATGCCTGCGCAAACGGTGCGCTGAGCCGCGCGGCGTGGCAACATCAGTCCATGCTGATTTTCCGCCAGCTCTTCGATTCCGCATCGTCCACCTACACCTACCTGCTCGGCGATGCGCAGCGCGGGCAGGCGCTGCTGATCGATCCGGTTTTCGAGCATGTGCAGCGCGACACCGCGCTGCTGCGCGAGTTGGGCCTGGCGCTCGCAGCGACGCTGGAGACGCATGTGCACGCCGACCATGTCACCGCGGCCTGGTTGCTGCAGCAGCGCACCGGCAGCCGCATCCTCGGCGCGGCGGACGGTGGCGCGTCGGGCCTGGACCGCGCGCTGTCGCACGGCGATCGGGTCGATTTCGGCGCGCGGTACTTGCAGGTGCGGGCCACGCCCGGCCACACCAGCGGCTGCCTGACCTTCGTCCTCGATGACGAGTCGATGGCCTTCACCGGTGACGCGCTGCTGATCCGCGGCTGCGGCCGCACCGACTTCCAGCAGGGCAGCCCCGAGCGTCTGTACCGCTCGGTGCAGGCGCAGATCCTGTCGCTGCCGTCGCACTGCCTGCTCTTCCCGGCACACGACTACAAGGGCCTGACGGCGAGCAGCGTCGAAGAAGAGCGGCGCTTCAACCCGCGCTTCGGCGGCAACAGCAACGAGGCCGACTTCGCCGGCTACATGAACCATCTCGGGCTGCCGCATCCGAAGCTGATGGACATCGCCGTGCCTGCCAACCTGCGCTGCGGCGAGCCCGACAGCCACGCGCATTTGCCCGAAGAACCGACGTGGGCGCCGCTGGTCTGGACCTTCGCCGGCTTGTGGGAGATCGAGCCGCAGGCGCTCGAAGACAGCGGTGCTGACATTCAGGTGGTCGATGTGCGCGAGCCTGACGAATTCAACGGCCCGCTCGGCCACATTCGCGGCGCGCTGCTGATGCCGCTGGCCGAATTGCAGGCGCGGCTGGGTGAACTCGACCGTGCGCGACCCGTGGTCACGGTGTGCCGCTCGGGCACGCGATCGGCGCAAGCTGCTGTGCTGTTGAGCCGGGCCGGGCTTGCGCAAGTGGCCAACCTGGGCGGCGGCATGTTGCGCTGGCGTGCCGCGGGCCACGCAGTGCAAGGCGGCGTCGCTTGAACGGGCGACGCCGTCGGAGTCGTCAGCGCGCAGCGGCGTCGTCGAGAGCGCGCTCGTGCCGGTCGGCCGCAGCGTACAGGTCGCTGGCGAAGCCGGGGTCCGACCGGCGGTAGCTGTCGGCCAGCGCACGCACCGATGCCAGCTCTTCGGCCGCGCTCGCCGCTGCCGGCTCGGCCTTGGCGGTCATCGCGCGCCAGGCCTGGCGGCAGCGATCGAACAGAAACTGCGTGGCGCCCGGCGCCAGCGTCATGATCGGTGTCATGGCATGTCCTCCTTCAACGGTTCGCGTTGTGACGGATGGCGTCGCGAAGCTGCTGCGCGACCGCCGGGTCGATCGACTGCCAGCGCTGCGCCAGCCGATGCAACTCGGGCTCGGCGCGGCGCTGACCGGCGGCTTCGAGCGCGCTCCAGATCGATTGGCCGATCGACTGCAGCAGCGTCGGCGTTTGCCGCTGGTAGCGCGACGATTCGGACGACAGCGAGCCGCTGTGCAAGCTGTGGCTGCCGGCGCTCATCGCACACCCCCGCGCCGCAGCAGCCAGAGCATGAAGTTCGCCGCCCAGCGTGCGCCGCGCGGCATGGTCACGCGTGGCGGCACCGTGACCAGGATGTTTGAAGCCGATGACATGGTGTTGTCCTTTCTTCCCTGCGGGGCCGATAAGTCCCGAGGCCTGAAGATTAGGGTTTGTACTTATCATTGGGAAATTGCCGTTCCGAATCCGGGCATCAAGCCTGCGAATACCGGGTTGAAAACTTCACGAGTCGCCCCATGAACTTCCGTACGCTGGACCTCAACCTGCTGCGCGTCTTCGACGTGGTGATGGTCGAGCGCAACGTCACCCGCGCCGCCGAGCGGCTGTCGATGACGCAGCCGGCGGTCAGCAACGCGCTGCGCCGCTTGCGCGAGGCGATGGGCGAGGAGCTGTTCATCCCCGGCTCGACCGGTGTCACGCCGACGCCGCAAGCCATCACGCTGTGGCCGGCGATCCGCGAAGCCTTGGCCGGCCTGCGTGAACTGCTCGACCCGCAGGGCTTCGACCCGACGCAGGACGAGCGCCGCTTCACGCTGGCGATGGCCGACGCCACCGCGGCCGCGATCCTGCCGCGGCTGCTCGCTGCCTTCGAGCGCGAGCGCTCTCGTGTGCAATTGCAGATCGAGCCGCTCGCGACGCGCGACCCGCGCACGCTGCTCGAGCGCGGCGCCGTCGATGCCGCGATCGGCTTCTTCCCCGACGTGGCGCGCGCTCTTTCAGCCGCGCTCGGTGAGGGCGAAACCGTGCTCGACGCGCTGTACGACTGCGACTATGTCTGCGCGATGCGGCGCGGGCATCCGCTCGCCGCGCAAGAGCCGCTGGCGCTCGACGACTACTGCGCCGCGGCGCACGCGCGCGTCAGCTTCGCCGGCCGGCCGCACGGCTTCGTCGACGAAAAACTGGCGGCGCTCGGGCGCACGCGGCGCGTGGCGCTGGTCATCAACCAGTACGCCGCCGCGGTGCAGGTGGTGTGCAAGACCGACCTGCTGGCCGTATTGCCGCGGCGCTTCGTCGAAGCCTGTGGCGCGGCCGACGCGCTGCACGTCACGGCGCTGCCGTTTCCGATGCCGCGCATCGAGATCGGGCTGCTCTGGCACCGCCGCCACGAGCGCGACGCGGCGCAGCGCTGGCTGCGTGAGGCGATCGTGCGGGTGGCGCCGGGCGACTGCTGAATCAGAAGAGAAAGTAGCGCTGCGCCATCGGCAGCACCGTCGCCGGCTCGCAGGTCAGCAGCTGGCCATCGGCGCGGACCTCGTAGGTCTGCGCGTCGATCTGCATCGCGGGTGTGTAGGCGTTGTGCACCATGTGCTGCTTTTTCACCGTGCGGCAGCCTTTGACGGCGGCGAGCCGCTTGCGCACGCCGTAGGCTTCGGCCACACCCGAACCGAGTGCGCTGTTGCTGACGAAGGTCAGCGACGTGCGCGCCACCGCGCCGCCGAAGCTGCCGAACATCGGCCGCACGTGCACCGGCTGCGGCGTCGGGATGCTCGCGTTCGCGTCGCCCATCAACGCCGCGGCGATGAAGCCGCCTTTCAACACCAGCGACGGTTTGACGGCGAAGAACGCCGGCCGCCAGAAGACGAGATCGGCCCACTTGCCGACCTCGACGCTGCCGACTTCGTGCGCGATGCCGTTGGCGATGGCCGGGTTGATCGTGTACTTCGCCACGTAGCGCTTGACGCGTGTGTTGTCATGTCGATCGCTGTCGCCCGTCAACGCACCGCGCTGCACCTTCATCTTGTGCGCCGTCTGCCAGGTGCGGATGATGACCTCGCCGACGCGCCCCATCGCCTGGCTGTCGCTGCTCATCATGCTGATCGCGCCGAGGTCGTGCAGGATGTCCTCGGCGGCGATCGTCTCGCGGCGGATGCGGCTCTCGGCGAAAGCCAGGTCCTCGGCGATCGATGCGTCGAGGTGGTGGCAGACCATCAGCATGTCGAGGTGCTCATCGACGGTGTTGACGGTGAACGGCATCGTCGGATTCGTCGAGCTCGGCAAAAAGTTCGCTTCGCCGACCACGCGCAGGATGTCGGGTGCGTGCCCGCCCCCCGCACCCTCGGTATGAAACGCGCACAGCGTGCGGCCCTTCGTCGCCGCGATCGTGTCTTCGACGAAGCCGCTCTCGTTCAAGGTGTCGCTGTGGATCGAGACCTGCGTGTCGGTCTCGTCGGCGACCGAGAGGCATTGGTCGATCGCCGCCGGCGTCGTGCCCCAGTCTTCGTGCAGCTTCAAACCGATCGCGCCGGCTTCGATCTGCTGGCGCAAGGCCTCGGGCCGGCTCGCGTTGCCCTTGCCGAGGAAGCCGAGGTTCATCGCGAAGGCATCGGCGGCGCGCAGCATCATCGCGATGTTCTCCGGCCCCGGCGTGCAGGTGGTGGCGAAGGTGCCGGTCGCCGGCCCCGTGCCGCCGCCGAGCATCGTCGTGATGCCTGAACTCAGCGCCTCTTCGATCTGCTGCGGGCAGATGAAGTGGATGTGGCTGTCGATGCCACCGGCGGTGACGATCATCCCCTCGCCGGCGATGATCTCGGTGCCCGGCCCGATGACGATGTCCACGCCCGGCATCACGTCCGGGTTGCCCGCCTTGCCGATCGCGGCGATGCGCTGGCCCTTGATGCCGATGTCAGCCTTGACGATGCCCCAGTGGTCGATGATCAGCGCGTTGGTGATCACGCAGTCGCACGCCTCATGCGCGCCGGGGCCGTTGACCACTTGCGACTGGCCCATGCCGTCGCGGATGGTCTTGCCGCCGCCGAACTTCACCTCTTCGCCATACACCGTGAAGTCGCGCTCGACTTCGACGATCAGCTCGGTGTCGGCCAGGCGCACGCGGTCGCCCGTGGTCGGGCCGAACATCTCGGCATAGGCGCGGCGGCCGATCTTCACAGCTTGCCCATCACGTCGCCGCGAAAGCCGAACACGGTGCGCGCACCCGCGTAGTCCACCAACGCCACCGTGCGTTGCTGCCCCGGCTCGAAGCGCACGGCGGTGCCCGAGGCGATGTCGAGTCGCATGCCGCGCGCCGTAGCGCGGTCGAACATCAACGCCGGATTCGTTTCGGCGAAGTGGTAGTGCGAGCCGACCTGAATCGGCCGGTCGCCGCTGTTCTGCACGACGAGCGTGACCGCTCTCCGGCCCACGTTGATCGTGTGCTCAGCGCCATCGGTGAATAACTCGCCGGGGATCATCGCTTGCTGCGCTGCCACAGCCACACGCCCACGGCGACCGCCATCGCCAGCACGGCGAGCAGGTCGCCGCCGTGCCAGTGGAAATCAGTCTCGCCATGTCCTTGGTGGGCGAGTGCGGAAGCAGAGGTGAGAAGGATCGCGCTGGCCAAAAGAGTGCGCATGGTCCATTCCTTCATGTGATCGGTTGGTGCACGGTCACCAGTTTGGTGCCGTCGGGAAAAGTGGCTTCGACCTGGATCTCGCTGACGATCTCGGCCACGCCCTCCATGACATCGCTGCGCGCGAGCACGGACTTGCCCTCGCTCATCAACTGCGCCACCGTCTTGCCGTCGCGCGCGCCTTCCATGATGGCCGCGCTGATCAGCGCAATCGACTCCGGCACGTTGAGCTTGACGCCGCGCGCCTTGCGCCGCTCGGCCAGCAGCGCCGCGGTGAAGATCAGCAGCTTGTCTTTTTCGCGTGGCGTCAGATCCATCGAGGCGATTCTTGCAGGTTCGATGCCAGTCCCTGGCACGCCGTTTGCGATGTGTCCTCCGCGATTTCGCAACCAGGACGGAGACCCATCCATGAAGACGTTCGGCAGCGCACGCCGCGCCACATTGAAAACCCTCGCCGCCGCGATGATCGGCGCCGGCGCACTCACACCGGCGTTCGCGCAAGAGACCATCAAGGTCGGCGTGCTGCATTCGCTGTCGGGCACGATGGCGATCTCGGAAACGGTGTTGAAGGACACCGTGCTGATGGCCATCGACGAGATCAACGCCAAGGGCGGCCTGCTCGGCAAGAAGCTCGAGCCGGTGGTCGTCGATCCCGCTTCCAACTGGCCGCTGTTCGCCGAGAAGGCCAAGCAGCTGATCACGCAGGACAAGGTCGCCGCGGTCTTCGGCTGCTGGACCAGCGTCTCGCGCAAGTCGGTGCTGCCGGTGTTCGAAGAAACCAACGCGCTGCTGTTCTATCCGGTGCAGTACGAGGGCGAAGAGCTGAGCAAGAACGTCTTCTACACGGGCGCCGCGCCGAACCAGCAGGCCATCCCTGCAGTCGAGTACCTGATGAGCAAGGATGGCGGCAACGCCAAGCGCTGGGTGCTGCTCGGCACCGACTACGTCTACCCGCGCACCACCAACAAGATCCTGCGCGCCTTCTTGAAAGCCAAGGGTGTGGCCGACGCCGACATCATGGAGGAGTACACCCCCTTCGGCCACGCCGACTACCAGACCATCATCGCCAAGATCAAGAAGTTCTCCAGCGAAGGCAAGAAGACGGCGGTGGTGTCGACCATCAACGGCGACTCCAACGTGCCCTTCTACAAGGAGCTCGGCAACCAGGGGCTGAAGGCCAAGGACGTGCCCGTCGTCGCGTTCTCCGTCGGTGAAGAAGAGCTGCGCGGCGTGGACACCAAGCCGCTCGTCGGTCACCTCGCGGCGTGGAACTATTTCCAGTCGATCAAGGCGCCCGCCAACGACGAGTTCATCAAGAAGTGGGCGGCCTATGCCAAGGCCAAGGGCCTGGCCGGCCACAAGGACAAGCCGCTGACCAACGACCCGATGGAAGCCACCTACATCG
>CADEEN010000171.1 GCA_902826345.1 uncultured Burkholderiales bacterium
GCCAGATGCAGGGCGGCGGCAAGGGCGGCGCGTTCAGCTTCGGCAAGAGCAAGGCACGCATGCTCGACGAGGCCAACAACACGACCACCTTCGCCGACGTCGCTGGTTGCGATGAAGCCAAGGAGGAGGTCAAGGAACTCGTCGACTTCCTCAAAGACCCGCAGAAGTTCCAGAAACTCGGCGGCCGCATTCCGCGCGGCGTGCTGCTCGTTGGCCCGCCCGGTACCGGCAAGACCTTGCTCGCCAAGGCCATTGCCGGCGAAGCCAAGGTGCCGTTCTTCACTATCTCCGGCTCCGACTTCGTCGAGATGTTCGTCGGCGTCGGCGCGGCACGCGTGCGCGACATGTTCGAGCAAGCGAAGAAAAGTGCGCCCTGCATCATCTTTATCGACGAAATCGACGCCGTCGGCCGTCATCGCGGCGCCGGCCTGGGCGGCGGCAATGACGAGCGCGAGCAGACGCTGAACCAGATGCTGGTCGAGATGGACGGCTTCGACACCAACCTCGGCGTGATCGTCATGGCGGCGACCAACCGGCCCGACATCCTCGACCCGGCCCTGCTGCGCCCGGGCCGCTTCGACCGTCAGGTGTACGTCACGCTGCCCGACATCCGCGGCCGCGAGCAGATCCTGAACGTGCACATGCGCAAGGTGCCTGTCGGCGCCGACATCCGCGCCGACATCCTGGCCCGCGGCACGCCGGGCTTCTCCGGCGCCGATCTGGCCAACCTGGTCAACGAGGCGGCGTTGTTCGCCGCGCGGCGCAACGGCCGCGTCGTCGAGATGATCGACTTCGAGAAGGCCAAGGACAAGATCATGATGGGCGCGGAGCGCAAGTCGATGGTCATGGACGAGGATGAACGCAAGAACACCGCGTATCACGAGTCGGGCCACGCGCTCATCGGCAAGATGCTGCCCAAACTCGACCCGGTGCACAAGGTGACGATCATTCCGCGCGGCGGCGCGTTGGGTGTCACCGTGTCGCTGCCGGAGAAAGACCGTTACAGCACCGACCGCACGCGCATGTTGAACATGATCTCGATGCTGTTCGGCGGCCGCATCGCCGAAGAAGTCTTCATGGGGCAGATGACGACGGGCGCGTCGAACGACTTCGAGCGCGCGACGCACATGGCGCGTGACATGGTCATGCGCTACGGCATGAGCGATGCGCTCGGGCCGATGGTCTATGCCGAGAACGAAGGCGAGGTCTTCCTCGGCCGCTCGGTGACGAAGACGACCAACATCTCGGAAGAGACGATGCGCAAGGTCGACACCGAAGTGCGGCGCATCATCGATGAGCAGTACGGCATTGCGCGCAAGCTGATCGAAGACAACCAGGACAAGATGCACATCATGGCCAAGGCGTTGCTGGAGTGGGAAACCATCGACGGTGAGCAGATCGAGGACATCATGCAGGGCCGTCCGCCGCGCGCGCCGAAGGATTGGAGCGCGCCGCCGTCGTCCGGCGGCGGCAGCGGCACCGCGCCGGCTGTCGGTGGCGAAACGGCGACGCGTCCCGCTTGAACGCGACACTGACGTCGAATGACACGGGGCCTCGGCCCCGTTCTTGTTTGCGATGAACATTTGGCGCACGTCGCGCTTTGCGATCGACCTGTCGCGGCCGCGCGTGATGGGCATCGTCAACGTCACGCCGGATTCTTTCTCCGACGGCGGACAGTTCGCCAGCGCGCGCGATGCAACCCTTCATTGCGACCAACTCGTCGCCGAAGGCGCCGACCTGCTCGACATCGGCGGCGAATCCACGCGCCCCGGCGCGCGCACGCCGAGTGCCGACGAGGAACTGGCGCGCGTGCTGCCGGTGCTGCGCCACGCGTTGACGCTCGGCGTGCCGGTGTCGGTGGACACGAGCCAGCCGGCGGTGATGCGCGCCGCGCTCGACGCCGGCGCCGACATCGTCAACGACGTGCGCGCGTTGCAGCGCCCCGGCGCCCTCGACGCCGTGGCCGCGCATGCGTCGTGCGGCGTCTGCCTGATGCACATGCAGGGCGAACCGGGCACGATGCAGGCGGCGCCGCACTACGGCGACGTGGTGCGGGACGTGGCGGCCTTCCTCGCGCATCGCCGCGACGCCGCGCTCGTCGCCGGCATCGGCTTCGAGCGCATCGCTCTCGATCCCGGCATCGGCTTCGGCAAGACCGCTGAACACAACCTGGCGTTGCTGGCGCGGCAGCGCGAATTGGTGAGTCTGGGCTCGCCGCTGCTCGTCGGCTGGTCGCGCAAGTCCACGCTCGGCACGCTCACCGGCCGCGCCGTCGACCAACGTCTGCATGCCAGCGTCGCCGCGGCGCTGATGGCCGCCGAGCGCGGCGCGCGCATCCTGCGCGTGCACGATGTCGCAGCGACCGTGGATGCGCTGAAAGTCTGGTGTGCGACGATCGCGCCGGAGGACAACGCACCATGACCAGACGCTTCTTCGGCACCGACGGTATCCGCGGCACCGTCGGCCAGAGCCCGATCACGCCCGACTTCATGCTGCGCCTGGGCCACGCCGTCGGCCGTGTGTTGAAGCGTGAAACGCAGCGGCCGACGGTGCTGATCGGCAAGGACACGCGCATCTCGGGCTACATGATCGAGTCGGCGCTCGAAGCCGGCTTTGCGTCGGCCGGCGTCGACGTGCTGCTGTCGGGGCCGCTGCCGACGCCCGGCGTGGCCTACCTGACGCGCGCACTGCGGCTGGATCTCGGCGTCGTCATCAGCGCCTCGCACAACGCCTTTCCCGACAACGGCATCAAGTTCTTCTCGGCGGCGGGCGCGAAATTGCCCGATGCGTGGGAGCTGGCGGTCGAAGCCGCGCTCGACGAGACGCCGGCCTGGGTCGACTCAGCCGGCCTCGGCCGCGCGCGCCGTCTCGACGATGCCGGCGGGCGCTATGTCGAGTTCTGCAAGAGCACCTTCGACACCGAGTTGTCGTTGAAGGGCATGAAGCTCGTCATCGATGCGGCGCACGGCGCGGCCTACCAGGTGGCGCCGAATGTCTTTCACGAGCTCGGCGCCGAGGTCGTGCGCATCGGCTGCGCGCCCGACGGCGTGAACATCAACGACGGTTTCGGCGCCACGTCGCCGAAGGCGCTGGTCGCCGCCGTTGCCGAGCACCGCTGCGACTACGGCATCGCGCTCGACGGCGACGCCGACCGACTGCAGATGGTCGATGCCGCGGGCCGCCTGTTCAACGGTGACGAGCTGCTCTACCTGATGGTGGCCGATCGCCTGGGCCGCGGTGAGCAGGTGGCCGGCGCGGTCGGCACGCTGATGACCAACATGGCGGTCGAGGTGGCGTTCAAGGCGATGGGCGTGCCCTTCGTGCGCGCCAAGGTCGGCGACCGCTACGTGCTCGAAGAACTCGGCGCGCGGCGCTGGCAATTGGGCGGTGAAGGCTCGGGCCATTTGCTCGCGCTCGACAAACACACCACCGGCGACGGCATCGTCAGTGCGCTGCTGGTGCTCGAAGCCGTGCGTCGCGGCGGCAAACCGCTGTCCGCGTTGCTCGAAGGTGTGTCGCTGTTTCCGCAGACGCTGATCAATGTGCGCATCGCTGCCGGCAGCGATTGGCAGGCCAACCCGCGCTTGAAGGACGCGCAGACCGCCGTCGAGCGCGAGCTCGGCGACAGCGGCCGTGTGCTGATCCGCGCCTCCGGCACCGAGCCGCTGCTGCGCGTGATGGTCGAAGCGCGCGATGCCGCGCAATCCAAACGCGCGGCAGAACGCATCGCAGCGGCCTGCGCCTAAAGACGATCAGCGCTCGGCGAGGAAGTGCCGCCGGTAGCGCGCCGGCAGGTCGGCGAGGCTGACCATCATCGGCAGATCCGCCGTCTGAAAGTCCGGGTCCCACGACGGCGGGCCGAGCAGCTTGGCGCCCAGGCGCAAATAGCCCTTGATCAGCGGCGGCGGCTTCACATCGAGCGTGCGCTCCAGGTGGTCGATCGGCAGCGGCAGGCGCGGCCGCACCTGCAGATCGGGCGGCGCGAGGTGGGTCGCGCTCAGGCGATGCCACAGGCTGGCCGCGGCATGGCCGCCGTCGCGCATCGGCACGCTGGCGCAGCCGATCATCGTTTCCAGCCCGCGCTGCTGCATCAGTTGCGCCAGGGCGCGCCACAACGCCAGGATCACGCCGCCGGTGCGGTGCGCGGGGTGCACGCAGGCCCGGCCGAGCTCCATCAGCCGCGGGCGCAGCGCCCACAACGGCGCCAGGTCGAACGCGGCGTCGGCGTAGAGGCCACCGTTCAACTGCGCCTTCTGCGGCGTCAGCACGCGGTAGGTGCCGACCACTTCATCGTCGCTCTGACGTCGCACCAGCAAATGCTCGCACCACGGGTCGAACGCATCGAGCTCGTGGTGCAGCACGGAGCTGGCCAGCAGCGCGCCGCCTTCTTCGACGAAGACGCGGTAACGCAGCCGCTGTGCGGCGCGCACGTCGGCCAACGACTGCGCCCATTCGACGCGCAGTGCGCAGGGTGCGCCAGCGGCAGATGGAGCGCGCCAGCGTGCGGGTGTGGCGGGCGAGAGCTGGATGTGCATCGCGGACCTCCGTGGGTTGGAAGCGTGCACTGTCTCGCCGCGCGATGACGCGCTGATGAAAAGCTACTTCTTCGGCGGCATCAGCACACGATCGATGACATGCACCACGCCGTTGCTCGCCGGCACATCGGCTTGTGTGACGACGGCGTCTTCGACGGTGATGAAGCTGCCCGACTTGGACAGCGCGACGTTGGCGCCTTGCACGGTCTTCGCGTTGCCGCTCTTCACGTCGGCGCCGCTGACCTTGCCCGGCAGCACGTGAAAGGCGAGCACCGACTTGAGCAGCTCCTTGTCGCTGGCCAGCGCTTGCAGCGTTGCCGGCGGCACCGCCTTGAAGGCGTCGTCGCTCGGCGCGAAGACGGTGTAGGGGCCGGCGGCGCGCAGCGTCTCGGCCAGGCCGGCGTCGTTGATCAGCTTGGCGAGCGTGGACAGTTGCGGCGTGCGTTGCGCTGTGTCGGTGATCGGCGATGGCGCGCGCGGGGTCGCGCATGCGCTCATCAGTACTGCGACGATGAGGGTGGCGAGGGTCTTGCTCGTCTTCATGATGGCTTCTCCAGGATGTCGGATGTGACAGGATCGAGGCTAGGCAGCCGCGGTGACATTGGTGTGACACCGACGTGACAAGGCAGTGACGCCGGCCGATGCCGCTCGCCGCGTCACGAAGCCGTCACACAGGCTGCCTACAGTCGCCTCGAAGTCAACTGCAACGAGGAAAACCTGCCATGAAACTCCTGTCGTCTTCCTTGCGCGCGCTGGGCTTGGCCGCGGCCGCGCTGGCGCTGGCTGGCGCCGCATCGGCGCAAGACGTGACCGGCGCCGGCGCCTCCTTTCCTGCGCCGCTGTACGCCAAATGGGCCGATGCCTACAACAAGGCCACCGGCGTGAAGATCAACTACCAGTCGGTCGGATCGTCGGCCGGCCTGCGGCAGATCCGCGGCAAGACGGTGGACTTCGGCGCCTCGGACGCGCCGCTGACCGACGCCGAACTCGAGAAGGACGGCCTGGTGCAGTTCCCGACCGTGATGGGCGGTGTCGTGCCCGTCGTCAACGTCAAGGGCATCACGCCGGGGCAGTTGAAGCTCACCGGCGCTGTGCTCGGCGACATCTATCTCGGCAAGGTCGGTAAGTGGAACGACCCGTCGATTGCGGCGCTGAACCCGGGTGTGGCGCTGCCCGACGCAACGATCGCCGTTGTCCGCCGTGCCGACGGCTCGGGCACGACCTTCATCTACACCAACTACCTGTCGAAGGTGAACGCCGACTGGAAGGCCAAGGTCGGCGAGGGCGCCGCGGTGAACTGGCCCACGGGCGCCGGCGGCAAGGGCAACGAGGGCGTGGCCGCGTTCGTGCAGCGCCTGCCCAATTCGATCGGCTACGTCGAGTACTCCTATGCCAAGGCCAACAAGATGGCGCACGTGCAACTGCGCAACGCGGCGGGCAACTACGTCAACCCGGACGACGCCACGTTCAAGGCTGCCGCGGCCGGCGCGGCCTGGGACAAAACGTTCTACCAGATCCTCACCGAACAACCGGGCAAGGACGCGTGGCCGATCACCGGCGCCACCTTCATCCTGATGCACAAGGCACAGGACAAACCGGCGCAGGCGGCAGCGTCGCTGAAGTTCTTCGACTGGGCCTTTGCCAACGGCGACAAGATGTCGGCGGATCTGGACTACGTGCCGATGCCCGACCCGGTGAAGGCGCAGGTGCGCAAGGCCTGGGGCCTCATCAAGGATGGATCGGGCAAGGCCGTGGCTTTGCAGTGATCGTGCCGCGCTGAGAGCCGAGGCCGTGGCCGCTACACTCCCCGCCGCCCCGATTGGGGGTCTTCCGGCAGACAAGACGATGCAGTCCACGGCTTCCGGTGGTACGCCGCCGAACCGTCAACGTCGCGCTCCGTGGGCCGATGCGCTGTTCGCGATCGCCGCGCATGCCGCCGCGTGGCTGACGCTGGCGCTGTTGATGGGCATCATCGCCTCGCTGGTCGTCGGCGCGTGGCCGGCAATCCAGGAGTACGGCCTGTCGTTCCTGTGGCGCAGCGAGTGGGACCCGGTCAACGACCGCTACGGCGGTCTGGTGATGATCTACGGCACGCTGGCCACGTCGGCGATCGCGCTGTTGATCGCGGTGCCGGTGAGCTTCGGCATCGCCTTGTTCCTCACCGAACTCTCGCCCGGCTGGCTGCGCCGGCCGCTCGGCGTGGCGGTGGAGTTGCTCGCCGCGGTGCCGTCGATCGTCTACGGCATGTGGGGCCTGCTGGTCTTCGGCCCGATTCTCGCCACCTTCGTGCAGCAGCCGATGCAGCGCTGGTTCGGCGACTGGCCACTGCTCGGCGCCCTGGTGTCCGGCGCGCCGGTGGGCATCGGCATTCTCTCGGCCGGCATCATCCTGGCGATCATGATCATTCCGTTCATCGCTTCGGTGACGCGAGATGTGTTCGAAACCACGCCGCCGATGTTGAAGGAGTCCGCCTACGGCCTCGGCTCGACGACCTGGGAGGTGGTGTGGAAGGTGGTGCTGCCGTACACCAAGACCGGCGTCATCGGCGCCATCATGCTCGGCCTCGGCCGCGCTTTGGGTGAGACGATGGCGGTGACCTTCGTCATCGGCAACATGAACCAGCTCGATTCACTCTCGCTGTTCGAAGCGGCCAACAGCATCACCTCGGCGCTGGCCAATGAGTTCGCCGAAGCCAACCCGGGTCTGCATCAAGCGTCTTTGATCTACCTCGGTCTCGTGCTGTTCTTCATCACCTTCGTCGTGCTGGCGTGCTCGAAGCTGCTGCTGTCGAGCCTGAAGAAGAAAGAAGGGGGGCGCACGTGAGCCTCACGGCACTCGACCCCGGCCGCATGCGCAAGCACAGCGGCCGCAAGCGCATCAACGCCATCGCGCTGACGCTGTCGCTCGGCGCGATGGCCTTCGGCCTGTTCTGGCTGGCATGGATCCTGTTCGAGACGATCCGCCTGGGCATCGGCGGCCTCGCAGTCTCCGTCTTCACGCAGAGCACGCCGCCGCCGCAGGACACGAGCGGCGGCCTGGCCAACGCCATCGTCGGCTCGGGGATCATGGTCGGCTTGGCCACGGCCATCGGCACGCCGATCGGCGTCATGGCCGGCGTGTACCTGGCCGAGTACGGGCAGAAGACCATGCTCGGCCGCGTGACGCAGTTCTTCAACGACATCCTGCTGTCGGCGCCGTCGATCGTCATCGGCCTGTTCATCTACGCCGTCATCGTCGCCCGCTTCAAGAGCTTTTCCGGCTGGGCAGGCGTGTTCGCGCTGTCGCTGATCGTCATTCCGGTCGTTATCCGCACCACCGAGAACATGCTGGTGCTGATCCCCAACGCGCTGCGCGAAGCGGCCTATGCGCTGGGCACGCCGAAGTGGAAGGTCATCTGGTCGGTGACGCTGAAGGCGGCGCGCGCCGGGGTCATCACCGGCGTGCTGCTGGCGCTGGCGCGCATCGCCGGCGAGACCGCGCCGCTGCTGTTCACGGCGCTCAACAACCAGTTCTTCACCACCAACCTCGGCGAGCCGATGGCCAGCCTGCCGGTGACGATCTTCAAGTTCGCGATGAGCCCGTACGACAACTGGCGCGAGCTGGCGTGGGCGGGCGTTTTCATCATCACGCTGGGCGTGCTGGCGCTCAACATCCTGGCGCGGGTCTTCTTCAGGAACAAACACTGATGGACATGAAAGTCGAACTGCCGGTCGGCGAACGCATCAAGATCGCCGCGCGCAACCTCAACTTCTTCTACGGCAGTTTTCAGGCGCTGAAGAACATCCAGCTCGACATCCCGGACCGCAAGGTCACGGCCTTCATCGGCCCGTCGGGTTGCGGCAAGAGTACGCTGCTGCGTGTCTTGAACCGCATGTTCGAGCTCTACCCGGAACAGCGTGCAGAAGGGCAACTCACGCTCGACGGCCAGAACATCCTCGACAAGAAGCTCGACGTGTCGCTGGTGCGCGCCAAGATCGGCATGGTGTTCCAGAAGCCGACGCCGTTCCCGATGAGCATCTACGACAACATCGCCTTCGGCGTGCGGCTGTTCGAGAGCCTGCCGCGCGTGGAGATGGACGAGCGCGTCGAGTGGGCGCTGAAGAAGGCGGCGCTGTGGAACGAGG
>CADEEN010000172.1 GCA_902826345.1 uncultured Burkholderiales bacterium
TGGCGCCGAGGTAGCGTCGGAAGTCGCGCTCCAGCTGGCGCGGCGACACGCCGACGCGGTGCGACGCGTCGGCCAGGTTCGGTGCGTCCAGGCCGCGCATCCGCGTGGCCACTTCGCCGATCGCCAACTGTCGGCCGTGGGCCGGGCGGCTGTCGAACAGCAGCTGCTCCAGCCAGTGCAACAGCGCCTGCACCTTGGCTTCGAGCGTCGGCGCGTCACGCACCTGGCGGTACAACCGGGCGAACGACTCGCGGCCGAAAACGTCCGCGCCGTGGGCCCAGTGGCTGAAGGCGGCGTCGACGCCTTGCATCGGCAAGAACATCATCGCTCGCGGCGTCATGGTGACGCCGATCGTCACGAAAGGCGCGTCGCACCAGGTGCCGAAGGCGCGTGGCAACAAACCCCTGAACAAGGCTTCGAAAGCCGAGGCGTCGAACTCGAAGTCGCGGTCGGGGTCGCCGACCACCATGTTGAAGCTGACGCAGTTGGTCGGCAGCAGGTTCCAACGCAGGCCGACGGCGTCGATCAGGTTGAGGGACTCTGCTGTTTCGATGTACGGCGCCAGACGATCGGGGATCGGGTAGCGGCGAACTCGAACCGATGGCGATGAGGCTGGGGACGGTGTCATGGTGTTGCGCTCGATGCGTCGCCAGTCTGCGCAGTGCGCGTCGCCCTGATCTTGAAGATTTGCGACAACTTCGTGGGCGGGCCTGCTGCGCGCAGCCGGCGATCACACGTGCGTGAGCCGCAGCACTGGCCTGGCGCCGGTGGCTTGCGCGAACGGGCTGGCGCGGGCGCGTCGGAGCAGCGTCGCCGGCGGCATGCCGGTGACGTCGTGCACCAGGCGCGTCATGTGCGCCTGGTCGGCGAAGCCGAGCGCGGCCGCGGTGTCGGCCAGGCTGTTGCCCTGCCAGACGAGCTGCGCCATCTGCTGCACTTTGGCCACCTGCAGGTAGCGGCGCGGCGTGGCGCCGAGGTAGCGTCGGAAGTCGCGCTCCAGCTGGCGCGGCGACACGCCGACACGGCGTGCAGCGTCGGCCAGGCTCGGCGCATCGATGCCGCGCATCCGCGTGGCCACTTCGCCGATGGCCAGTTGGCGGCCGTGGGCCGGGCGGCTGTCGAGCAGCACATGTTCGAGCCAGCGCAGCAGGGCCTGCATCTTGGCGTCGAGCGTCGGTGCATCACGCACCTCGGCGTACAGGCGGGTGAACAGATCGCGCGCGAAGATGTCCCTGCTGTGGGCCCACAGGCCGAAGCCGAAGTCGATGGCGCCCATCGGCAAGGACATCATCGCCCGCGGTGTCATCGTCACGCCGATGGACACGCTGGGTGCGATGCACCAGGTGCCCAAGGCGCGCGGCAGCAAACCCTTCAGAACCGATTCGAATCCCGAACTGTCGAGTTCGAAGCCGCCGACCGGATCGTCCACCATCAGCCCGAAGCCGACGCAGTTGGTCGGCACCAGATGCCAGCGCAGTCCGACGGCGTCCACCATGTTGCGTGCCTCCGCCGTTTCGATGTAGGGCGCCAGCCGATCGGGGATCGGGTAGTGGCGGACCTGAACCGACGGCGATGGGGACGGTGGCATGGCGATCGAACTCGAGGGGGTCGCCAGTCTGCGCAGCGGGTGTCGTCCTTGTCCTGAAGATTTGCGACAGGGTCGTCGGCGCGCCCGGCGCGCGCCGCCGCTCGGTGCGATGCCGCTGCTCAGTGCGCTGCCGCAGGCGTGCTCTCGCCGACGTGCAGCGCGTAGCCCCCGGCACGCACCGTCACCACTTCGATCCCGGTGACGCGCTCGCGCGCCAGCAGCCGACGCAGGCGCGACACGTAGACGTCGACGCTGCGCACGGCCAGCTCGTCACGGCTGTTCAGCATGTCGAGCAACTGGCGCCGCGGCACGACGCGCCCGCGGGCCTCGGCCAGGCACGACAACAAAGCGGCTTGGCCGGCGGTGATGCGAATCACGGTGGCGCCGTCGGTGAGCCGGCCGCGGACCCGGTCGATCTTCCATCGGCCGAGTTCGAGCGCGGGTGTTGTCCATGGCGGCGCGCCTGGCGCTGCGCCGGCGAGGTTCGAGCGCCGCTGCTGAATCAGCCGCATGAGGTGCGCGCACAGCCGCCGCGGCGCCAGCGGAAGCACCAGAAACGCATCGGCGCCAAGCTCGAGGGCGAGGATCTCATCGACCTCGTCGGCCTGCTCGGCGACGAGCACGATCGGGCAGCCGAGGGTTTCGCGCAGGCGCGGCAGCCAGACGCCATTGAAGCCGGCGAGACCCTGGCCGTGCAGCACAACGCTGTCGAAACGCACCGACGGCGCAGCGTCGAGTGCCTGCTGCAACGTGGCCACGCAGAGGCAACGCACGCCGGCGGCGCGCAACTCGGCGGCCTCGGCCACCGGTTGCAGCGCCATGCCGACGACGAGCACGAGGCTGGCCGGCGCGTGCGGGCGCATGACGGCGTGGGCGTGCGACACCGGGCTCGAGCCTGGGTTCGCAGAAGAAGAGGTGCTGGTGTGAAGGTCCATGCGCCATCGTGTCGCGCTGTTGCCAAGCTGTCTTGAAGGTTTGCGAAGTCGCGTTGCGCTCGCGTGCATGCGGGCGGTGTCTTGAATGTTGACGACATCCGCGTTGCGCGCGCGCTGCGCGGCTTGCGCTTTTGCGCGTAAGCCCGAGGGCCGATGTCGCGCGAGTTCAAGACGACGGTGGTGAGCAGAAAAAACAATCGTTGCATCGATTCTTTTTCATCGAACTGCAACCAGGAACCCCTTCATGCACAAAACGACTTCGATTCAACGCGCGGTGTTGCTCGCCTTCGGCGCGACGCTGGCAACAGGCGCGGCGGCGCAAGACGCGCCGGCGGCGGCGGCACAGCGCATCGAGATCACCGGCTCGAACATCAAGCGCGTCGACGCCGAGACCGCGTCGCCGGTGCAGGTGCTGAACCGCGACGACATCGAGCGCAGCGGCAAGCAGTCGATCCAGGAAGTGCTGCGCGGCCTCACCGGCGACAACCAGGGCTCGATTCCGAACTCGTTCACCGCCGGCTTCGCGGCCGGCTCGGCGGGAATTTCGCTGCGCGGCCTGGGCGTGAACTCGACGCTGGTGCTGGTCAACGGCCGCCGTATGGCGCCGTACGGCCTGGCCGACGACGGCGCGCGCACCTTCGTCGACCTGAACACGATTCCGCTCGACGCGGTGGAACGCGTAGAGGTGCTCAAGGACGGCGCCTCGGCCGTCTACGGCTCGGACGCCGTCGGCGGCGTGGTCAACATCCTCCTGCGCAAAGACTATCGCGGCGCGGCGCTCGGCGTCTCCTACGGTCAGACCAGCCGCAGCGACGGCAAGACCGCGCGCGCCTTCGGCACCTTCGGCTTCGGTGACATGAGCACCGACCGCTTCAACGTGCTGGCGAGCTTGGAGGCCACCAAGCAGCAGGAGATCCGCGCCAGCGACCGCGGCTTCATCGGCCAGGACGATCTGCGTTCGCTCGGTTTCTTCGACGGTCGCCGCGGCAGCCCTCCCGGCGGCGGTGGCCTGTTCCCCGACGGCAGCGGCCCGTTCTTCTCGAGCACCAATCCTTATGGCTCCGTGCGCGTGCCCGGCGGCACGCAGTCGCAGCGCATCAACCTCACGCCCTGTCCTGAAGTCAATGCGGCCACCGGCATGTGCACCTTCAACACGAAGGTCTATGACCAGGTGCAGCCGTCCACCGAGCGCCTGAACCTGTACACGCGCGGCGCGCTGCAACTGAACAACGACACCACCGCCTATCTCGAGGTCGGCGCCTTCCTCGCACGCACCAAGGCCACGGGCACGCCCGGCAGCGTCAACGACGGCGGCGTCTTCAACCCGGCCGATCCGGCGAACCCGCTGGTGAGGCACACCACCAACCTGCCGGCGGCGCACCCGGACAACCCGACCGGCGTCGACAGCGTGCTGAGCCTGATGACGGCCGACCTGGGTGGCCGCGACCAGGAGACGAAGAACCTGGTGACGCGTGTCATTGCCGGCGTGCAGGGCCTGGCGTTCGACTGGGATTACGACATCGGCATCGGCCACATCCGCAGCGAGCTCGAGGACACCAACACCGGCTTCGTGCGCCACAGCGTGCTGCAGGCCGCGATCGACGACGGCAGCTACCGCATCAACCGGCCCGATCTGGTGCCGCAGTCGGTGCGCGATGCGATCTCGCCGGCGCTGACACGCAAGCCCAAGTCGTCGGTCAGCCTGATCGACGTGAAGGCGTCGCGCGAGCTGTTCGCGCTGCCGGGCGGGCGGCTCGGCGTGGCCTTGGGAGCGGAGTTCCGACAGGAGAAGAACGACACGCCCCCG
Organism: uncultured Burkholderiales bacterium; assembly: GCA_902826345.1. Taxonomy (GTDB): domain Bacteria; phylum Pseudomonadota; class Gammaproteobacteria; order Burkholderiales; family Burkholderiaceae_C; genus CADEEN01. The sequence continues at coordinate 4,331 of CADEEN010000172.1, forward strand.
GTGCCGTTCACCGATGTCAGCGACATCGTCGGCCTCGGCTTCTCGGCGTTCAACTCCAAGCGCAACGTCAAGGCGCTGTTCGGTGAAGTGACGGCGCCGGTGACCAAGTGGCTGGAGCTCAGCGCCGCTGTGCGCACCGACCGCTATTCGGACTACGGCAGCTCGACGACGCCGCGCGTGGGCTTCAAGTTGAAGCCGACCGACCAGCTCGCCGTGCGCGGCAGCTACGGCGAATCGTTCCGTGCCCCGGGCCCGACGGAGAGCGGCAACAGCTCGTCGCTCGGCTTCACGACGATCGCGATCATCACCGTCGGCGACCCGAACGTGAAGCCGGAGACGGCCAAGAGCTTCAACCTCGGCGCGATCTACGAGCCGCTGCCGGGCACCAGCTTGAGCGTCGACTTCTATCGCATCGACCGCAAGGACGAGATCCTGCCTGCAGACCCGGCCGCCATTCTGGGCAGCGCCTCGGACGACCCGGCGCTGGCCAACCAGCGCATCCCGGGCGTGCAGGCGAACTCGTTCATCTACTACAACGACGACGGCGCGATCGTGGCCGTGTCCGGCCCGTACATCAATGCCGCCAAGACCAAGACCGACGGCGTGGATGTCGAGCTGCGTCACCGCATGAACCTCGGCAGCGTGGGCAAGCTGACGGGCCAGCTGTTCTGGACGCACGTCAACAGCCTGAAGCGCACGCTCGCCGATGGCCAGTCGTTCGAGTACGCCGGCACGCACGGCCCCATCGTGCTCAGCTCGGGCGCCGGCACGCCGAAGGACAAGGCCACGTTGTCGTTGACATTCGAACGCGCGAGCTGGGCGGTCACGGGCGCGTTCAACTACACCGGCGGCCTGAAGTTGATCGACCACAAGGGCCAGAGGACGGTGCAGGACGACGACGGCACCTTCTCACCGGACGACGGCTTGGGCAACCACTTCTTCGTCACCGACGGCACGAACTGCAGCGTGTACGACCCCGACGGCTCGGCGCGCGGCTGCCGGCTGCCGTCGTTCACCACCTTCGACCTCTTCGCCCGCTGGTCACCCGCCAAGCAGTGGGACATCAACGTCTCGGTGCAGAACCTGTTCGACCGCAAGGCGCCGTTCGACGCCTACCAGGTGGTGTCCTACGGCACCAACTACAACATGGCGTTGCACCAGGCCGGCGCGGTGGGGCGCTTCTTCACGGTCGGCGCAAAGTACTCGTTCTGATCGGCCGGACCGCCAAGCTGCGGCAGGGCCGCCGGTCGAGAGATCGGCGGCTTTCGTCGCTACGTCAGCGGCGCGGCGAGGAACTCCGCAAAGGCCAGGCTCGATGAGCCCGCGCGCGGCCGCCAAGCAACGTATTCGCAGACCATCGGCGACCAACAGGCGACCGCGCGCTCGAAGATGAACTCGTGATCGAGCTGCTCCGATTCGACGATGCCGGCGCGTGGGTTCAGCGTGATCCACTCCAGCGCCGCCACCACCGATGACGCCACCTGCAGGCTGGTCGCGCTGTTGTACGGCGCTTGTCGTCGTGCCTTGCCGATCGACAGGTTCGAGCCGAGCCACAGTGCGGGAAAGCGGTCGCTGATCAGAAAGACGCCGAGCTCGTCGATACCGCTCGTGATGTCATCCTTGATGACGCGGCGCTGGCGCACGCGCGTCGCACCGTCGCGGTCCAGCAATGGCATCGCCGCGACGGCCTGATCGCACGGGTGGTAGGCGTAGTACGCGGTGGGCCGGTAGGTCACCTTCTCGTCGTCGCGCCACGTCAGGTAGTCGGCGATCGAGATGGCTTCGTTGTGCGTGATCAGCCAGGCGTCGAAGTCCAGCGCGTTCGGGCTCCATGATTTGATCTTGACCGTGTGCCCCGGCCGCTCGATCGCGATCGCGGCGCCGCAACCGTGCTCGTGCACACGTCCCTGCGCGGGCAGCGCGATCTCGTGTGTGCCCCAGCCGAGCTCGGCCGGTTGCAGGCATTCGATGATGAAGCCGTCCACCGACCAGGTGTTGATGAACTCGCCGTCGGCGCGTGCGCATGCGCTGACCTGCGTGTCGCGCTCGGCGATCTGGATCACGCGCACGCCCAGGTCATGCGCGAGCCGTGCCCAGCCGGGCTGGTCGCGCGGCGGCGCTTCGCGGCCGTGCAGGAAGCGCTGCCCCATGCGGTGCAGCGCGTGTTTGACCAGCACCGAGACGAAGCCGGGGTTGGCGCCATGCGCCACCACGGCGGTCGGCCGGCCCACGCTGCGCGCGGCGAGGGCCAGCATGTCCTCGCGCAGCGCGTAGTTGCCGGTCGGCAGCGGTGAGCCCGCCTCGTGGTAGCTCCACGGGTCGATGCAGGTGTCGAGGTAGTGCGCGCCGTGGGCCTGTGCGAGTTGGATCAGGTCCGCGCTGCAGACGTCGACCGCGAGATTGAGCAGCATGGCGCCCGGCGCAAGCAGCGGCGCCAGCACACGCGCATGGTTGTCGCGCGTGATGCGCTGCTGCGCACCCTCGACGCCGAAGGCGGCGAGCACGCGCCGGCGGCGCGCATCGAGCGTCTTGTCGATGGCCAGGACGTTCGACTGAGGCCACAGGCGCCGCAGCAGCGGCAGCGTGGCCTCGCCGACGTTGCCCAGACCGACGATGACGATCCTCGGGCTCACGATCGCCTGGCCCATGCCAGCCAGCCGCCGAAGACCAGCAGCGACGAGCCGATGAACAGCGGCAACCCCGCCGGGCCGAGCAGCGCCATCGCCGCGCCGCCGATGGCCGAACCGCCGGCGCTGCCGAGGGCGTAGGTCATCGAGAACGCGGTGCTGACGATCGGCAGCTCGGCGCCACGGAAGCGCTCGCCGAGCATGATGAGAGCGATGTTGTGCAGGCTCACCACGAGGCCACCGGCCAGCGCGGCGATGCTCCAGGCGTAAGCGCGCGATCCGGCGATCGTCAACAGCAGGAACACTGCGAGCGCTGCGGCCAGCGCACAGGCCATGAGCAGGCGCTGTCGCGACATGCGGTCGGCCAGCCAACCGATCGGCAGCGCGATCAGGATTTCGCCCGCCGAATACGCCAGCAGCAGGCTGACCGCGAGCTCGGTCGTCAGGCCCTGCCTGACGCCGTAGACCGGCAGCAGCGCGAAGATGGCCGTCTCGCACAGGCCGATCAGCAGCGAGACGAAGAGGATGCCGCGCGCGCGGCCGAGAAGCGCGCGGCTGCCGCCGTCATGGGCGGCGCCGGCGATGCTGATGCGGTCGCGCAGGCCGGCCAGCACGAGCAGGCCGGCGCCCATCGTCAGGAGCATGAAGACGATCGGCTGTGCACCCTCAAAGCCTGTCAGGTAGGTCGCGCCCGGCCCGAGGAAGAAGCCGAACGAATACAGCGCCTGAAACGCCGCGTTGACCTTGCCGCGGTGTTCATCGGGTACGACGTCGTTGATCCACGCTTCGGTGCAGACCCAGACGCCGGCAAAGCACATGCCGAGCAACAGCCGCAGCACGAAAGACAGCGCTACGTCGTCATTGGCCAACAGCGCCAGCAGCACCAGCAGCGCCGACGCAAACGCGATCGCCGTTGAGCGCTGGTAGCCGCAACGGCCGATGACATGCGGGAACAGGCGGCCGCATAACAACACGCCGAGCGTGCCGACGGCGGCATGCAGCCCGATCAGCGACACCGACAGGCCCTGCTGTTCGAGCCGCAGCGAGAAGTACGGGAACGAAAAGCCATAGACCACCGACTCGCAGAAGGCGACGAGGCCGATCCAGGCGCAGAGCTGCAGACGGGGTGACAGGCGGGCGGGCGTGAACATGGCGCCGCCATTTCGCCGCGATCGTGCGCGTGCGTCTTGTAGGAGCGCGACAAGCCGTCCGGCGCGGCGCGCGCAGATCGGGACAGGGCGCGCGCTTCGCACGCGCGCGCGCGTCGCACTCGTTCAAGACGCGCGGCGCATCGGCCCTCATCCTCGCGGCCAATCCATCGGTATCGATTGCGGAGGTTTGCCTTGCAGCTGTCCATCGCCACGCCCGCGGGCTTGCAACTCGCCCCTGCCGTCCTCGCGGACGGCGAAGCGCTGGCGCGCCTGTTCAGCGCCATGCAGCGGCTCAGGCCGCCGCCGGCCGACGCGGTGCCGACGCAGGGTGTGGCGCTGCTGATCGAGCGCGCGCGAGCGCTGCGCGGCGCTGCCTCGGGGCTATGGTGCGTGCGCGGCGCGCACGAGGCGCTGATGGGCTGCGCGCTGGTGCGCCTGGC
>CADEEN010000173.1 GCA_902826345.1 uncultured Burkholderiales bacterium
AGCAGATCACCAAGCACTTGAACCGATTGATCGAAGTCGTCAAGGTGGTCGATCTGACGGAAGCCAGCTTCACCGAGCGCGAGCTGATGCTGATCAAGGTACGCGCCGTCGGCAAGGAGCGCGAGGAGATGAAGCGCATGGCCGACATCTTCCGCGGCCGCGTCATCGACGTCACCGACAAGAGCTACACGATCGAGCTGACGGGTGATTCGACCAAGCTCGATGCATTTCTCGTCGCGATCGACCGCGCGGCGATTCTCGAAACCGTCCGCACCGGTGCCAGCGGCATCGGGCGCGGCGAGCGCATCCTGCGCGTCTGACGATTCATCACGGAGAAGATCATGAAGGTTTACTACGACAAGGACGCCGACCTCAGCCTGATCAAGGGCAAGAACGTCGCCATCATCGGCTACGGCTCGCAGGGCCATGCGCACGCGCAGAACCTCAACGACAGCGGCGTCAAGGTGACGGTGGGCTTGCGCAAGGGCGGTGCCTCGTGGAGCAAGGTCGAGAAGGCGAAACTGAAAGTCGCCGAGGTTGCGGACGCGGTGAAGAGCGCCGACGTGGTGATGATCCTGTTGCCCGACGAGCAGATCGCCAGCGTCTATGCCAACGACGTGGCGCCGCACATCAAGCAGGGCGCGTCGCTGGCTTTTGCGCACGGCTTCAACGTGCACTACGGCCAGGTCACGCCGCGCGAGGACCTCGACGTCTGGATGGTCGCGCCGAAAGCGCCGGGCCACACCGTGCGCAACACCTACACGCAGGGCGGCGGCGTGCCGCACCTGATCGCCGTGCACGCCGACAGAAGCGGCAAGGCGCGCGATCTGGCGCTCTCCTACGCGGCAGCCAACGGCGGCGGCAAGGCCGGCATCATCGAGACCAACTTCCGCGAGGAGACCGAGACCGATCTGTTCGGCGAGCAGGTGGTGCTGTGCGGCGGCACGGTGGAGTTGATCAAGGCGGGCTTCGAGACCCTGGTCGAAGCCGGCTACGCGCCCGAGATGGCGTACTTCGAGTGCCTGCACGAGTTGAAGCTGATCGTCGATCTGATCTATGAAGGCGGCATCGCCAACATGAACTACTCGATCAGCAACAACGCCGAGTACGGCGAGTACGTGACGGGGCCGAAGATCATCAACGCCGAGACCAAGGCGGCGATGAAGAAGGTGCTCGAAGACATCCAGACCGGCGAGTACGCGAAGAGCTTCATCGTCGAGAACCGCGCTGGTGCGCCGACGTTGCTGTCGCGCCGCCGCCTGACGAGCGACCACCAGATCGAAGTCGTCGGCGAAAAGCTGCGCGCGATGATGCCGTGGATCAAAGCCAACAAGCTGGTCGATCGTTCGCGCAACTGAGGGTGCTCTGAGTTCTGCAAGGGTGGCGTATCCTCATGGCCGATGAGCGACGCCACCCCTGAACTGCCGCCTTCGGTGCAGCCGCCGCAGCGGCCCAAGCGCAAGGGCATCTACATCCTGCCCAACGCGATCACCGTCTCCGCGCTGTTCGCGAGCTTCTATTCCATCGTCATGGCAATGGACGGCAAGTTCGAGATCGCCGCCATCGGCATTTTCGCCGCCGCCGTGCTCGACAGCCTCGACGGCCGCGTGGCCCGCATGACGGGCGCGTCGAGCACCTTCGGCGAGCAGATGGACAGCCTGTGCGACATGGTCAGCTTCGGCGCCGCGCCGGCACTGATCATGTACGAGTGGGCGTTGAAGGATCTCGGCCGTACCGGCTGGATCCCGGCCTTCGTCTACATCGCCTGCGCTGCGCTGCGACTGGCGCGCTTCAACACCAACATCGGCATCGTCGACAAACGGTTCTTTCAAGGCCTGCCGAGCCCCGCCGCCGCGGCGATGGTGATGGGGCTGATCTGGGTCATGGACGACACCGGCTTCAAGGACGCGGGACGCATTCCGTGGCTGGCCGTCACGGCGTGGATCGTCACCTTCTTCGCCGGTGCTTCGATGGTGACCAACGCGCCGTACTACAGCTTCAAGGACGTGAGCGCGATGAAGAGCGTGCCCTTCATCGTCATCGTCGCGATCGCGATGGGCATCGCCGTCATCAGCCAGCATCCGCCGTTCGCGATCTTCGCGCTGTTCTGCGCTTACGGGCTGTCGGGCTACGCGGTGTATTTCTATCGCCGGGCCAAGGGCCTGCGCACCAGTGTCATCGCAACCTCGACCGATGAGCCCGAAGAGTCGGGCTTGCATCGATGAGCGGCGTGCGTGTACATTGCATAGCATGTTGATTCGTATCGCCGCCGCCCTGCTACTTCTAGGAGTTGCCGCCGCGCGCTGATCGAACGACGACCCGGTTTCCCCTTCGACGGCCCGCGAGCATCCTGCTAGCGGGCCGTTTTGTTTTCCTGCCACCGAAAGTCCCCACGCCATGAGCACCGACAAGCTGATCATTTTCGACACCACCTTGCGCGACGGCGAGCAATCGCCCGGCGCCTCGATGACCAAGGACGAAAAGCTGCGCATCGCGCGCCAGTTGGAGCGGCTGAAGGTCGATGTCATCGAGGCCGGGTTCGCTGCTTCGTCGAACGGCGATTTCGAAGCCGTCAAGACGATCGCCGACCACATCAAGGACTCGATCGTCTGTTCGCTCTCGCGCGCCAACGACCGCGACATCTCACGCGCCGCCGAGGCTTTGAAGGGCGCCGCCCGCTCGCGCATCCACACCTTCATCGCCACCTCGCCGCTGCACATGGAAAAGAAGTTGCGCATGACGCCCGAACAAGTGTTCGAACAGGCGAAGCTGGCAACACGTTTTGCGCGCAACCTGAACGACGACGTCGAGTTCTCGCCGGAGGACGGCTACCGCAGCGAGCCCGACTTCCTGTGCCGCGTGCTCGAAGCGGTGATCAAGGAGGGCGCAACGACGATCAACGTGCCCGACACCGTCGGCTACGCGGTGCCGGAGCTGTACGGCGAGTTCATCCGCATGCTGCGCGAGCGCGTGCCCAACTCGGACAAGGCGGTGTGGAGCGTGCATTGCCACAACGACCTGGGCATGGCGGTGGCCAACTCGCTGGCCGGCGTCAAGATCGGCGGCGCGCGCCAGGTTGAGTGCACCATCAACGGACTCGGCGAGCGGGCAGGCAACACCTCGCTCGAAGAAGTCGTGATGGCGGTGAAGACGCGGCGCGACCACTTCGGCCTGACGCTCGGCATCGACACGACGCAGATCGTCGCCGCCTCGCGCATGGTCAGCCAGACCACCGGCTTCGTCGTGCAGCCGAACAAGGCCGTCGTCGGCGCCAACGCCTTTGCGCACGCTTCCGGCATCCACCAGGACGGCGTGCTCAAGGCGCGAGACACCTACGAAATCATGCGCGCCGAAGACGTGGGCTGGGCGGCCAACAAGATCGTGCTCGGCAAACTGTCGGGACGCAACGCCTTCAAGCAGCGCTTGCAGGAGTTGGGCATCGACCTCGACAGCGAGGCCGACGTCAACGCTGCCTTTGCCCGCTTCAAGGACCTGGCCGACCGCAAGAGCGAGATCTTCGACGAGGACATCATCGCCCTGGTCGGCGATGAGAGCGTCACGCACGAGCAGGAACACTTTCGGTTGCTGAACCTCGAGCAGCGCTCGGGCACCGGCGAGCGGCCGCACGCTCGCGTGGCCTTCGCTATCGGCGAGCAGGAGTGGAAGGTCGAAAGCGACGGCAACGGCCCGGTCGACGCCAGCCTGAAGGCCATCGAGTCGAAGGCGCAGAGCGGCGCCGAACTCGTGCTCTATTCCGTCAACGCGATCACCAGCGGCAGCACCGAATCACAGGGAGAAGTCACGGTTCGGTTGCAGTTGGGCGGGCGCGTGGTCAACGGCGTCGGCGCCGATGCCGATATCGTGGTGGCGTCGGCCAAGGCTTACCTGGCGGCGCTTAACAAGCTGCATAGCAAGATCGAACGCGTCGCTGCCCAGGGCTGATCAATCGAAAGACTGTCAAGCCGTGAGATAAGTCAAACACCAGGGGCAACCCAGGAACGACTTTAGGAGAAACGCGCAAGTTTTTGATATTGCGTAGGTTTCTTCCTCCGATAGACTCTGTCGGAACCGTTCTTGGGGATTTCCCTGTGTTTGGCAAACAAAAGTGTCAGGTGTGGTTCGGATCGATCGCGCTGGCGGTGTCGGCGCTGATCGCCTTGCCCGCCGATGCGAGGTCGAAGCACCCATCTGCGGTTTACAAGGTCAGCAAGAAGTCGTCGGCATCGTCGAAGCGTCTGGCGCGCGTGCGCTACGTCGTTCCAGCGGTTCCGTCGTACGGCCAGCAATTGGGTCTGCACGCCGCGGACGATCCGCTCGACTTGCGTTCTGCCGCCGTGCTCGTGCTCGACCAGGACACGAATGAAGTGCTGCTGGCGAAGAACCAGCATGCGGTGTTGCCGATCGCTTCGATCACCAAGCTGATGACGGCGCTGGTCGTCGCCGACGCCGAGCAGCCGCTCGACGAGGTGCTGACCATCACCGCCGAAGACATCGACACCGAAAAGGGCAGCGGCTCGCGTCTGCAATTCGGCACGCAACTGACGCGTGGCGAGATGCTGCATCTGGCGTTGATGGCGAGCGAGAACCGCGCTGCCAACGCGCTCGGCCGGCACTATCCCGGCGGCTTGCCGGCGGTCGTCGCGGCGATGAACCGCCGCGCCCAGGCGCTCGGCATGACGCGCACGCGCTACGTCGAGCCGACGGGCCTGTCGAGCCGCAACCAGTCGAACGCCACGGATCTGGCGCTGCTGGTGCGCGAAGCCGACAAGAACGACATGATCCGCCGCTTGTCCACATCGCCCGAAACCGAAGTGGCCGTGGGCCCGCGCGCGCTGCACTTCCGCAACACCAACAGCCTGGTGCGCAACAGCGACTGGGTGGTCGGTTTGCAGAAGACCGGCTACATCGCCGAGGCTGGGCGCTGCGTCGTCATGCAGGCGGAGCTGTCGGGCCGCAAGCTGGTGATGGTGCTGCTCGATTCGGCCGGCAAGTTCTCGCGCGTCGGTGATGCCGAGCGCATCCGCAACTGGCTGACCACGCAGAGCGTCGGCACGCCGGCCACAACGGCTACCGTGGCCACGCCGCTGAGCTGAGTTGTTCAGCGGCCGCGCGCCGGCGCTGCGTCATGTCCGAGTGCGCGCGAGATGTCCTCTGCGGTTGACTTGACGCGCTCGGCCCACGCGAGTTCGAGGCGATCGGCCGGCGCGGAAATCGACAAGCCCGCGACGAGTTTGCCCGCGTCGTCATAAACGCCGGCGGCGATGCAGCGCACGCCGATCTCGAGTTCCTCGTTGTCGTGCGCGACACCGCGCGCGCGCACGCCTTCGAGCTCACGCTCCAGCGCGGCCACCTGCGTCAGACTGTTGCGCGTGTGCCCGGCCAAGCCAGTGCGCGTCGCATAGGCGCGCACGCGCTCGGGCGGTTCGGCGGCGAGGAACAGCTTGCCCACCGACGTCAGGTGCAACGGCGCACGGCCGCCGACGGCGCGCACCACCTGCATGCCCGAGCGCTCGCTGTAGGCGCGTTCGATGTAGACGATCTCGTCGCCCTGGCGCACCGACAGGTTGACCGCCTGGTGCGTCAGCCGGTGCAGCTCGCGCATCGGCGCTGCGGCCAGTTCGCGCACCGACAGTCGCTCCTTGACCAGGTTGCCGAGCTCGAGCAGCCGCATGCCCAGACGGTACTGGCCGGCATGCGGCCGATCGACGAAGCGGCCGGCCGCCAGGTCGTTGAGGATGCGGTGGGCGGTCGACGGATGCAGCCCCGTGCGTTCACTGATGTCCTTCAAGGCCATCGCCTCGGGCTGCTGCGCCAGCACGTCGAGCAGGGCGAAGCAGCGCTCCAGAACCTGGATGCTGGGTGTGGATGGATCTCTGTTGGCCATGGCGCCGTGGATTCTTGCATGGCGAAACGGATGGCCGCATGCCGGGAGCTATCACCAAGGGCGCAGTCCCAGCGCATCGAGCGCCGTCAGCGCAGAGCGCACGGCACCTTCGAGAGTGGCCGGGTAGGGCCCGTCCACGTAATCGCCCGCTGCCGCCAGCCCGGGCGCAATGGGCGTCGGCGGGCGCAACAGACCCGGCGTGCAGAGGAAAGTGGCGCGGCGCTCGGCGATCGTGCGTAGCACCCGCCAAGGTATCTCGCCGAAGGCAGATCGCGCCTGACGCAATGTGGCCTCAGCGGTGGCATCCAGGCCAGCCTCGACCCAGGCGTTGGCGCCGCTGACGACGAACGCGAAAAGCCCATCGCGCGCGCCGCTGCGGTCGAGCGCGCCGAGGTCGAAGGCGAATTGCGCCGGCGCGTCCGCTCCGGCTTGCAGCGCCACCATCGGGCACGGCAGTCGCGCGCCGGGGCTTTGCAGGTAGACGGTGACGATCGGCTCGTAACGCAGCGCCGCCGCGTCGTGCGCCCAACGCGCCGACACCGGCTGCGCCAGGCGTGCCGCCTCGTGCGCGCTGCACGCCAGCAGGACGGCGCTGAAGACCTCGCCATCGACGCGCCAGCGCGCGTCGGCCATGGGTTCGAGGCGCTGGACGCGGGCCGTCCAGCGCAACTCGGCGCCGTGCTCAACCAGCCAACGTGCTGCCGGCGCGGGCAGCAGATCCGACAACGGCGCGCGCGGCAGCAACAGGTCGGCGGCGCCGGGGCCGCTGAACAGCGCGTCGCGCAGCACGCGCAAGAACACCTGCGCGCTGGCCTGCGACGACGGCGTGTTCAACGCGGCGACGCATAGCGGCTCGATCAACGTCGCCGTGACACGCGCGGGCAGCGACTGCACGAGATCGGCCACCGTGCGTTGCGGCTCGGCGCGAAAGCCGCCGAGCCGCCAGCGCAATGCGGCCGCGAGCAGCGCCAGGCGCTCCGACAGCGGCCACGCCGAGTGCGCGAGCACCGCGCGGACAAAAGCTGGAACCGCCGGGCCACGCGGCAGCGCCAGCCCCCGGCCCTGCGGATCGATCAGCGCCAGCGGTCGGCGATCGAGCAGCGCGTCCGGCTCGGCACCGACGGTGCGCATCAGCGCCAGCGTCTCGCGGTAGGCGCCGATCAGGATGTGCTGGCCGTTGTCGAGCACGAGGCCGTCGTGTTCGACAGCGCGCGCGCGCCCGCCGGGTTGCGGCGCCATGTCGAACAGCGTCACGTGATGCCCGGCCTCGGTGGCGCGCACGGCGGCGGCCAGGCCGGCCCAGCCCGCGCCGACGACGGCGAGCGACTTGCCGCTCAACGCTCGAGCCAGTGCGTGCGCATCGCGATCCAGACCTTGCGCAGCGGCGTCAGCGACACGCGCTGGTGCAACACGCGGAAGCCGTCGGCCTCGATCTCGCGCAGCAGCGTGCGGTAGATCTGCGCCATCGCCAACCCCGGCCGTTGTGCGCGCCGGTCGGCATCCGGCAGCAAGGCGAAGGCTTCGTCGTACGTGCGGTGAGCCCGCTCGGCCTGGACCTTCATCAGCGCGGTGAAGCGTTCGCTGTAGCCCCACGGCGATTCACGCTTGAGCAGTTCGTTGGCTTTGACGTCGAAGCGCTTCAGTTCGTCGGCCGGCAGGTAGATGCGGCCGCGCCGTGCATCGTCGCCGACGTCGCGAATGATGTTGGTCAGTTGCATCGCCAGGCCGAGCCGGTGCGCGTAGGCGGTTGTGCGCACGTCGCTGCGGCCGAAGATGTTGGCTGCGACTTCGCCGACAACGCCGGCCACCAGATGGCAATAGCGCGCCAGTCCGGCGAAGTCGAGATACCGGCTTTGCTGCAGGTCCATCTCGCAGCCGTCGATCACCGCCAGCAGGTGGCGGGCCTCGATCGCATAGGCGGCGGCGAGCGGCATCAACGCCTTCATCACCGGATGGCTCGGTGCACCGCCGAAAGCCGCGGCAACTTCCTTGCGCCACCAAGCGAGTTTGGTCGCGGCCACGCCCGGGTCGTGCACTTCATCGACCACGTCGTCAACCTCGCGGCAGAAGGCGTAGAAGGCGGTGATCGCGGCGCGCCGCGGCGGCGGCAGAAAGCGAAAGGCGTAGTAGAACGACGAGCCGCTCTTGGCCGCGCGGTCTTCGACGTATTGCTCCGGTGTCATGGTGCGGCTGGATCGGACAGCCTTGCGGCGATGCCGCGTCGCATGCACAGCGCGCGCCACACCAGCAGCGGCGCGTCCGCCGTGCCGACGGACGGCCGCCGGCTGAGCGCATTGAAGCCGTGGCCTTCAATCTTGTCGAGGATGCGCAAGCCGCCCTGCACGACGAGTCGCAGCTCCCAGCCGAAGCGCCCGGGCAGCCGGTGCACCAGCGGCGCACCGTCGTGCATCAGTTCGCGCGACCATCGGCACAGCTCGCGCACCAGTGCGCGCGAGGCGTCGCTGTCGGTGCGCAGCGCGGTGACGTCGAGGCCATGGCGCTGCGCGTCGGCCAGCGGCACGTAGATGCGCCCGCGCGGGTGATCGCGCGACATGTCCTGCCAGAAGTTGATCAGCTGCAGCGCCGTGCAGACGGCGTCCGCTTGCGCGAGCGCGTTGGCGTCGTCGAGACCGGCCAGGTGCAGCAGCAAGCGGCCTA
>CADEEN010000174.1 GCA_902826345.1 uncultured Burkholderiales bacterium
CAGGAGACCTCCAATGAAACGCTCGTTTTTGAAGTTGGCCGCGGCGACGCTCGCCGGCGCGCTGATCAGCGCTTGCGGCGGCACCGACAGCGGCGACGACGAGACGCCCGGCACGATGGTCACGGTGGCCACGCGCGGCGGCTTCTCGGCGCTGGTGCTGGCGGCCACCAAGGCGGGCCTGGCCGACGAGCTCAGCGCGCCGAGCAGCAACCTGACGCTGCTGGCGCCGACCAACGACGCCTTCAGCCTGCTGGCCGGGCAGCTCGGTTTTCGCGACGTCGGCGAGATGGTCGATGCGCTGCCGGCCTCGACGCTGGAAAGCATCCTGCTGTACCACGTCTTGCCGGGCACCTTCAGCGGACCGACCCTGCTGGCCGGCGGCGCCAGCCAGAACACGTCGCTGGTGCAGAACGGCTCGACGCTGGCGCTGGCGCTCGACACCAGCAGCGGCATCCGCATCACCGATTCGATCGGCCGCCTCGGCATCGTCGGCCTGACGGACATCCCCAACGACAACGGCACCTTCCACGTCGTCGATCGCGTGCTGCTGCCGCCGGGGCTTTTGACGGTGGTGCAAACGGTGCAGAGCAATCCGGAGCGCTTCCTCGGCCTGATCAACAGCGTCAGCCGGGAGCTGGGCGCGGTGCTCAACGATCCCGCCGCGACGTACACGCTGTTCGCGCCGATCACCGAGGCCTTCACCACCGCCGCGCCGGTGCTGCAGCCGCTGGCGCCCAACCAGATCGATGCCGCGCTGCGTTATCACGTGCTCGGCACACGCGTGCTGTCGTCGCAGATCACCTTCGGCACGCCGCTGGCCACCTTGCTGGCCGGGCAGACGATCACGATCAATGCCGGCACGCCGCCGGTGATCGTCGACACCACGACCACCACCGCCCGCATCACCGGCGTCGACATCATCGCCAGCAATGGCGTCGTGCACGTCATCGACAAGGTGCTGCTGCCGGTGTTGCCGCCGGCGGCGCCTTGAGTGCAGCGGCCCGCACGCAAACCCGCTGACGTGAAACGACTGTTCCTCAAAGCCGCCGGCGTCGCCGCGGCGGGTCTGCTGCTCGAGGCCTGCGGTGGTGGTGGTGGTGGCGGTGACGGTGGTGGCGGTGACGGTGGCGGCGGTGGCAGCGGCGGCGGTGGCGCTTGCCAAGTGGCGAGCAGCAGCGACACGCTGCTGCAACGGCTGCAGGAGAGTCGCTTCAGCGCCTTGCTGCAGGCTGTCGACAAGGCGGGCCTCGCCGCCCAACTCGACGACCGCAGCGCCAACCTGACACTGTTCGCAGCCGACAACGACGCCTTTGATCGCTTGGGCGCGCGCATCGGCCGGACCGACCGCAATGGCCTCGTCGCCGGCCTGTCGGCCGGGCAGTGGGGCGACATCCTGCGTTTCTCGATCCTGCCGCAGCGCAGCTCGCGATGCGATCTGACGCCGCCGGCCGGGCAGGACCTGCGCCCGCCGACCCTGTACACCCAGCCCACCGGCGACGTTGCGCAGCTCCTCTTCCTGCGCGACAACGGCGGTCCGTTGACGATCTTGGGCCGGGCGGGCGCCAACGCCACCTTTTCGCAGAGTGATCTGGGCGCCGCCAACGGCGTGATGCATGTGCCGAGCGATGTGCTGCTGCCGGCCTACGTGCTGACGTTGTCGGAGATGCTGCGCTCCAGCGTCAATTCGTCGTCGGGCTTTGCCGAGCGGATCACGTCGCAGGTGCCGGAGTTGAACGCCGCGGGCGCGTTCACCGTTTTCGTTCCGATCGACGGCTCCTTCACGCCGCCTTTGAGCGCTGCCCAGCAGCGCCACCACGTCGTTGCCGAACTCGTGCGCTCCAATGATTTCAGCGACCGGACGCTGACGCCGCTGTCGGGCGGTCCGCTGACGCTGCGTCTCAACGGCAGCGCGAGCGACACGATCAACGGCAACCCGATCACCGACGTCGACTTCTTCGGCAGCAACGGCGTCATCCACGTCGTTCGTGGCCTGATCCCGTAGCCCAGCGCTTTCGTCTTTCGGCGCGCGTCAGGCCAACGCCTGCGCGCGTCGGTGCGCTTCGGCCAGCGTCGCCGATGCAATGACGCCACCGCCGAGACAGACCACGCCGTCGTAGAGCACCGCGCTCTGCCCCGGCGTCACGGCCCACTGCGCTTCGTCGAAGGCCAGCGCGAAGCCGCCGTCGTGCAGCGTCAGCGCGCACGCCGCGTCGGCCTGCCGATATCGCGTCCTGGCGGCATAGCGGCCGGGCGCGGGCGGCGCGCCCGCGGTCCAACTCAGGTCATCGGCCGTCAGCGCGCCGTACTGCAACGCCGCGTGCCCGTGCCCCTGGACGACGACCAGCGCGTTGCGCTGCAGGTCCTTGCGCGCGACGAACCACGGCGCGTGCTCGCCGTGCGCATCGCCTCGGCCCTTGACGCCGCCGATGCCCAACCCCTGCCGCTGGCCGAGTGTGTAGAACGACAAGCCGACATGCCTGCCGAGCGGCCGGCCGCGCTCGTCTTCGATCGGTCCCGGCGCATGGCTCAGGTAGCGGTTCAAGAACTCGCGGAACGGCCGCTCGCCGATGAAGCAGATGCCGGTCGAGTCCTTCTTCTTCGCATTCGGCAGGCCGATCTCGGCGGCCAGGCGGCGCACCTCGGTCTTCTTCAGCTCGCCGAGCGGGAACAGCGTGCGCGCGAGCTGCTGCTGGTCGAGGCGGTGCAGGAAGTAGCTCTGGTCCTTCGCCGGATCGAGCCCTTTCAACAGCTCGAAGCGGCCATCGCGTTCGCGCACGCGCGCGTAGTGGCCGGTGGCGACCTTCGCCGCGCCCAGACGCATCGCGTGGTCGAGGAAGGCCTTGAACTTGATCTCGGCATTGCACAGCACGTCGGGGTTCGGCGTGCGGCCGGCCTGGTACTCGCGCAGGAATTCGGCGAAGACGCGGTCCTTGTACTCGGCAGCGAAGTTGACGTGCTCGATCTCGATGCCGATGACGTCGGCCACCGCGGCAGCATCGACGAAATCGATGTTGCTCGAACAGTATTCACTGTCGTCGTCGTCTTCCCAGTTCTTCATGAACAGGCCGATGACGTCGAAGCCCTGTTGCTTGAGCAGCCAGGCGCTGACCGCGGAATCGACGCCGCCGGACAGGCCGACCACCACACGCTGCTTCATGACACGGGCCCATCCGCTGCGTCGCTCTGCAACAGCGCCAGCGGGTAGCGCTTGCCGGCGCGGTGGTCGTCGATGCCGCGCATCAGCAGCGCGCTGCGGTGGCGGGCGCGCTCGGCGGCGATCTCCTCGTGCGTCAACCACAGCGTGCGCACAATGCCTTCGTCGAGCGTGCGGCCCGGCAGCGGCTCGCCGACATGGCCGACAAAAGCAAAGCGCAGGTAAGTCACGTCGCTGGTCGCCGATGGCGCGAGGTGGATGCCCTGCAGATGCGTCGGCGTGAAGACACGCGCCGTCTCTTCGAGGACCTCGCGCACGACGGCCTGCAGCAGCGTTTCGCCGGGTTCCAGATGCCCGGCCGGGTTGTTGAGCTTCGAGCCCTGCGGCGCTCGCTCCTCGACCAGCAGGTAGCGCCCCTCGCGCTCGACGATCGCCGCGACGGTTACGTTCGGTCGCCACCGAGGCTCGTTCATCGGAACACGAACAGACGAGGGGTTCTCACAATGGCATTTTAGGTAGTACGCCCATGCTCACGATGTTTCATCCGAACGCGGCGCTGATCGAGGGCGACCAGCTCGTCGTCGATCGGAAATTCCTCACCGGGATGCAACGATATGTTGACGGCATCAACAGTGCGCTGACCACGGTGCACCCGAAGTTGACGCCGACCGAATCGATCATGGACCCCGTCAGCGTGCCGTTGCGCTCGCTGCCGTACGCGGTGTCCGTGGTCGAGGCGGACTCTCGCTGGCAGCCGCTGCCGCACGAAGCGGCGCGCCTGCGCGAGCTGGTCTCGAAGACGAGTCTGGCCTACTACGGGTTCTTCGACGTCAGCGCACTGTGCAAGCAGGAGGGCGTCCCGGAGGTCCTCATGCTCGAGTTCGACCTGCTGACCAACCTGCGCGTCAACACCGTCGAAGCCGACGGCGCGCTGAAGAAGCTGGTTTGCGGCGCACGCACGCTGCGCGACTACGTTTGCCTGGTGCCGGCGATGCGGCGCGCGCTGAGCGTGCAATGCAACGGCTTTCCCGTGTACGCCGAGATGGCGCACTTCAATCCGCAGCGCCGGCTGCGCTACCTCGACTCGCGCATGTCGAAGGCCTGCATCATCGACGAGCCGGCGCTGTCGAAGCGTCTGGCCGCACGCGAGGCGGGCCGGCTGCGCCTGCTCTACTCCGGCCGCTACGCGGCGATGAAGGGCGCCGTCGACGTGGTGCGCGTCGGCCTGGAGGCGCTGCGACAAGGCCTCGATGTCGAGCTGCACACCTACGGCCAGGGGCCGCAGGCCGACCAGATGCGCTCGCTCGCCGCGGCGTCGCAGGGGCGCATCCGCGTGCACGACGCCGTGCCGTACCCGCAACTCGTCGAGTTGTCGCGGGGCTTCGACGTCTTCGTCTGCTGCCATGTGCAGAGCGATCCGTCGTGCACGTACCTCGAAGCCTTCGGCTCGGGCTTGCCGATCGTCGGCTACGGCAACCGAATGTGGCGCGGCCTCAAACGCGCGGCCAATGCGGGCGTCGAATCACCGCCGCGCCGGCCGCTGGCGGTGGTCGAGGCGCTGCGCATGTATTTGAGCCAGCCGCAGCGCCTGCATGCCGATTCGGTGGCGGCGCGGCGCTTCGCTCTCGAACACAGCTTCGAAGCGGAGTTCGGCAAGCGCATCGCCGATCTGAATGCCGTTCTCGATCGCTTGCAGCCCGTTCACTGACCCGGCGCCCACTGCCCGTTGACGTTGACCAGCTCGCACGGTGCGGTGTAGGTCGGCCGGCGCGTCTCGCAGTCGAGCAGCGCGTCGCGCGCGGCTTCGTTCTGCGAGCGCCGCGTCGCCGCCCAGCCCCAGCCGCCGCTGGGCGACGTGGCAAAGGCCTTGTGACCGCGCGCCGACAGGTACGACTCGTTGAAGGTGGTCTGCGCGTCGAAGTTCGGCAGCGTGGCGGCGCGCGGGTCCGACTGGAAGGTGATGACGCCGTCGTCCGCACCATCGTCTTCGCTCGCGCGTTCGATGGCCTTCATGACCTGCGAGAAGGTCAACACGAAGAGCAGCAGCAGGCAGAACACGGCGGCGCCGAAAGCCCACCAGCTCGACGGCGGCGGCTGCTCGCCGTACTCGTTGTCGCCGTCGGTGCCCGGCGCGCAGGCGAGCACGACGGTGACGATGAAGTTCACCGTCGGCAACCAGAGCAGCATGCTCCACCAGCCGGACTTGTCGCAGTCGTGGCAGCGCAGCACGGCCAGGCGCATGCCGAAGAGCGTCAGCGCCACGCCGACGATCGCCAGCAGCGCCAGTCGGCCGAGCGTCGGCCGCGTCAGCGCCATGATCACCGGGATGTAGAACAGCGCCGTCAGCACCAGGTTGGCGGTGGCGTATTTCAGGCGGCCCATGCGGCCGTCGAATGTCAGGCCGAAGACGCCGGCGCTGGCGGTGCTTGCGGCTGCCGCTGCCGAACGCGCGGCAGGTCGGCGGCCCAGGCGCAGCTCGCGCGCTTCCTGGCGTGCCGCGCGCGCGTCTGCCAACGCTTCGTCGCGGTTCGCGAGCGCCATCTCGATGTTGGTCGAGCAGTTGCGGCACAACAGGCGCTTGGTCTGGCGCTCGTTGCAGTTCGGGCAGGTGACCTCTTCCGTCGGCTCGAGCGCCAGCGCCGCGCTGTCGCGCGCGGCGGGGATCGGCGCCGGCGCGAGCGGCGGCACCAGCGGTGACAGCGGCGCCGACCGCGTCGGCCGCGGTGGCGTGCCCCAGGGCGGCGGCGGCGGTGCGCTCGACTGCGGCACCTCGGGCAGCTCGGGCAACGGCGCAAAGCCTGTCGTCGGTGGCGCGTCGCTCGGTTCCAGGTGCACCTTGGCGCCGAGGTCGGCCAGCTTGTCGGCGTAACGCCGCGCCAGCGCCGGCTCGACCGAGCGCTTGAGCACCGTGCGCGCGCCGGTGAAGAGTTGCGCGACGCGGGCGTCGTCGAGTTTGAGCGCTTGCGCCAGTTGACGCCGCACCTCGTCGGCCACGAAGCCGTCGAGCACTTCGCCCCGGAACACGAGTTGTACGTTTGTTGTCGTCATCCGCCGCCTCCACCGCCCTTGCCCGCTGCGGCTGAATTATCCCGATCGAAAGGTCGCGGCGCCACGGCCCGATCCCCCCGACAACGAGGTTAAGCTGCGACCCTGTTTTGAAGTGCCTGCAACGCGCGGTGGCGTGCAGGACACAACGAGGAGGCTTTCACCATGTTGATCGGCGTTGCGCTGGAGACGGCGCCGGGCGAGACCCGCGTGGCCGTCACGCCCGAGACGGCGAAAAAACTCAAGGCCCAGGGCCATGTGGTGCGCGTGCAGTCGCAGGCCGGCGCGGCCGCGCACTTCACCGACGAGGCCTACACGGCGGCCGGCGCCGAGATCGCCGACCGCGCCGGCGCCTTCGGCGCCGACCTGGTGCTGAAGGTGCGCAGCCCCTCGCTCGACGAGTTGCCGCGCATGAAGACCGGCGCCGTGCTGGTGGGCATGTTGAATCCGTTCGACAAGGACAACCTGGCGCGCCTGGCCGGCGCAGGCGTGACCGCGTTTGCGCTCGAAGCCGCGCCGCGCACGACGCGTGCGCAGAGCATGGACGTGCTGTCTTCGCAGGCCAACATCGCCGGCTACAAGGCGGTGATGATCGGCGCCAGCCAGTACCAGCGGCTGATGCCGATGTTGATGACGGCTGCGGGCACGATCAAGGCCGGTCGCGTGGTGATCCTCGGCGTCGGCGTTGCCGGCCTGCAGGCGATCGCCACGGCCAAGCGGCTCGGCGCGGTGATCGAGGCCAGCGACGTGCGGCCTTCCGTGAAGGAGCAGGTCGAGTCGCTCGGCGGCAAGTTCATCGACGTGCCGTATGAAACCGCCGAAGAGAAAGAGGCGGCCGAGGGCGTCGGCGGTTATGCCAAGCCGATGCCCGCGTCGTGGCTCGAGCGGCAGAAGGTCGAGGTCGCTAAGCGCGTGGCGATGGCCGACATCGTCATCTCGACGGCGCTGATCCCCGGCCGCGCCGCGCCGGTGTTGATCACCGAAGAGATGGTCAAGAGCATGAAGCCGGGCTCGGTGATCGTCGACATGGCCGCGCCCGCCGGCGGCAACTGCCCGCTCACCGAAGCCGGCAAGACCGTCGTCAAGCACGGCGTAACGATCGTCGGCGAGACCAACATCCCGGCGCTCGTCGCCACCGACTCGTCGGCGCTGTACGCGCGCAACGTGCTCGACTTCCTGAAGCTGATCGTCACCAAGGAAGGCGCGTTGGCGATTCCCACCGACGACGACATCGTCACCGCGTGCATGGTCACGCAGGGCGGCAAGGTACTGAGGAGCTGACATGGACGCCGTTTCACCGACCGTTTTCAATCTCATCATCTTCGTGCTCGCCATCTACGTCGGCTACCACGTGGTGTGGACCGTGACGCCGGCGCTGCACACGCCGCTGATGGCGGTGACCAACGCACTGTCGGCCGTGGTCATCGTCGGCGCGATGCTCGCCGCGGCGCTTACCGAAACCTGGCTCGGCAAGAGCATGGGCATCCTCGCCGTGGCGCTGGCGGCGGTGAACATCTTCGGCGGCTTTCTCGTCACGCGGCGAATGCTGGAGATGTTCAAGAAGAAAGAGAAGAAGGGAGCGGCCAAGTGAGTCTCAACCTCGTTGCGCTGCTGTACCTGATCGCCAGCGTCTGCTTCATCCAGGCGCTGAAGGGCCTGTCGCACCCGACGACGTCGATCCGCGGCAACCTCTTCGGCATGGTCGGCATGGCCATCGCCGCGTTCACCACCGCGGCGCTGATCGTCAAGCTCGCCGGCTCGGGCCTGGGCCTCATCTGGGTACTGCTCGGCCTGGTGGTCGGCGGCGGCATCGGCGCGGTCATGGCCAGGCGCGTCGAGATGACGAAGATGCCCGAGCTGGTGGCGTTCTTCCACAGCATGATCGGCCTGGCCGCGGTCTTCATCGCCGTGGCCGCGGTCGCCGAACCCTGGGCGTTTGCGATCACCGAAAAAGGCGGGCAGATTCCCAGCGGCAACCGCGTCGAGTTGGCGCTCGGCGCGTTCATCGGCGCGATCACCTTCACCGGCTCGGTGATCGCCTTCGGCAAGCTCAGCGGCAAGTACAAGTTCCGTCTGTTCCAGGGTGCGCCGGTGCAGTTCGCCGGCCAGCACTACCTGAACCTCGCGCTCGGCCTCGCGGCAGCGTTCTTCATCTTCGGCTTTTGGCATTCGCAGAGCTGGATCGACATCGTGCTCGTCATCGCCATCGGCTTCCTGCTCGGCGTGCTGCTGATCATCCCGATCGGCGGCGCCGACATGCCGGTGGTCGTCTCGATGCTCAACAGCTACTCGGGCTGGGCGGCGGCGG
>CADEEN010000175.1 GCA_902826345.1 uncultured Burkholderiales bacterium
GAATCCACTTGTCGCTCTTGATGCTCATTGACGTGCTTTGGAAGTCGGCGCCGCAGCGGGCATTGTAGGCATCGCGGAGTGCACGAACTTGCCACGGCGCCTGTCATGGCGTCGTAATATCGCGCCAACGTCTCGTGGAGAAGTGCATGTCCACCGCCACCCAGCTGATGGTTCAGTACGCCGCCTATCACCGTGATCGGCGCAACATCGCGACGCATTTCGTCGGCATCCCGCTGATCGTCTTCGCTGTCGGTGGCTTGCTTGCCCGGCCGGCCTTCGGCATCGGCAACTGGGCGCTGACGCCGGCTGCCGTGCTTTGGGGCCTGACGTCGTTGTGGTACCTGACGCGCGGCAACCTGACGCTGGGCCTGGCGACCAGTGGGGCCAACTTGCTGCTGATCGCCGCGGCGCTGCCGCTGGGCCAACTGGACACGCTGCCCTGGCTGGCTTGGAGCCTGGGTGTGTTCGTCGTCGGCTGGGCGGCGCAGTTCATCGGCCACTATTACGAGGGCCGCAAGCCCGCGTTCGTGGACGACCTGCGCGGCCTCCTGATTGGCCCGATGTTCGTCGTCGGCGAGGCGCTGTTCGCACTCGGCTGGGGCAAGAGCATGCTGGCCGAGATCGAGGCTCGCGTCGGCCCAACGCACCTGCGCGACCTGCACGCCCCGGCAACACGTTAGGCACCGTGGCTCAATCGCTTTCACGCGGCCGCCGCGGATCAGGCTCTGCCAGGCCGCTGGCGGTGCCCTCTTGAGGGGGAGCGGCGCCGCCGCTCCGGGGGTGGTCATGTCCTCGCTGCTGGTGATGGGCGCAGGCAGCATCGGCTGCTTCGTCGGTGGCTCGCTGCAAGCGGCCGGCGCCACGGTGCACTACGTCGGCCGGCGGCGCGTGCTCGACGCCTTGCGCGTGCACGGCCTGACGCTGACCGACATCGACGGACAACGCAAGCACCTGCCGCCGCACTCGCTGTCACTGCACGAGTCGGTGCCGGCCTTGCAGCCGACGCTGGTGTTGCTCAGCGTGAAGAGCAGCGCGACGCACGTTGCCGCGGCCGAGTTGGGGCGCGTGCTGCCTGCCGGCACACCGGTGCTGTCGCTGCAAAACGGCATCGGCAATGCGGCCGCGGCGCAGGATGCGGCGCCGGCGCTGGACTTGATTGCCGGCATGGTGCCGTTCAACGTCGCCGAGATCGCGCCGGGCCAGTTCCATCGCGGCACCAGCGGCACGCTGGCCGCCGCCGAGCACGCGGCGTTGTCGGCCTGGCAGCCGCTGCTGCAGCGCGCCGGCTTGCCGCTGATGCTGCACACCGACATGCGCGGCGTGCAGTGGGGCAAGCTGCTGCTCAACTTGAACAACCCGGTCAACGCGCTGTCGGAGCTGCCGCTGCGCGAGGAGCTGCTCTCACGCGGCTACCGCAAGGCGTTGGCCGCGCTGCAAGACGAGGCGCTGCAAGTGCTGAACGCCGCGCGCATCGAGCCGGCGCGGCTGACTCCGTTGCCGCCGGCCTGGCTGCCGGCGGTGCTGCGCCTGCCGACGCCGCTGTTTCGCCTGCTGGCAGCGCGCATGCTGCGCATCGACAACCGTGCACGATCGAGCATGGCCGACGACCTGGCGCATGGCCGCACCACCGAGGTCGACACGCTGTGCGGCGAAGTCGTGCGCATGGCGCGCGGCCTGAACATGGACGCGCCGGTCAACGCGCGCATGGCCAAGCTGGTGCATGAGCAGAGCCTGCTGCCACGGCGCTACGACGCGCCGCGCCTGCTGTCGGCGCTGGGGTTGGGGCAGCGCTGAGCGTCTTCAGCGCGCAGGCCCGGGCCTGCTCAGCCGCTGCTGACGACGCGCACCGCCGGCCGCTCGGGCTCGGGCTCGGCATCGAAACGGTCGAAGCCGCAGTAGCAGATGAAATGGCGCTGGCTGGCGCGGCCGAACAGCGTCATGCCGAGCTTCGTTGCCAGCTCGTAGCCCATCTGCGTCACGCCGTTGCGCGAGATGACGATCGGCACGCCGAGCTGCGCCGCCTTGGTGACCATTTCGCTCGTCAGCCGGCCCGTCGTGTAGAAGACCTTGTCGCCGCCGGCGGCCAGCGGCGCATCGCCCTGCATCCACATCCAGCCGGCGATGCTGTCGATGGCGTTGTGGCGGCCGACGTCTTCGACGAAGGTCAGCATCTCAGTGCCGCGGAACAGCGCGCAGCCGTGCACGGAGCCGGCGCGGCGGTGCACGCTGTCGACCTTGCGCATCGCGTCGTTGAGCTGGTGCAGCGTGGATTGGCGGATGCGTGCCGCTGAAGGCGGCGGCAGCTTGACGCTGTCGATCTGTTCCATCAGGCTGCCGAACATCGTGCCCTGGCCGCAGCCGGTGGTGACGATGCGGCGCGCGGTGCGGGCTTCGAAATCCATGTTGCCGCCACGCGTCTTGACGGCAGCAGCGCCGACGTCCCAGTCCACCGTGACCGAATCGATCTCGTCGAGCGAGTCGATCAGTTGCTGGTTGCGCAGGTAGCCCAGGGCGAGCAGCTCGGGCGCGGCGCCGAGCGTCATCAGCGTGACGAGTTCGCGCTTGTCCACGTACAGCGTCAGCGGCCGCTCGGCCGGAATGTGCATCGTGCGGCGCTGGCCGAACTCGTCTTGCACATGGACCTCGCGCGTGAGCGGCGCGGCGGCGCGCGTGAGGTGCGGCAGCGCGGGATGACGGTCGTGGGGCAGCGGCAACATGATCAACGGGACGAAAGTCTAGACCGCGACGCGGCCGCTGCGCGGCTCAGGGCTTTGCGGCCGGCTTGGGCGTCGGGTTGGTTGCCGTCGCGGGCGCTTTGGTGTTGGGCGGCGACACCGCCGTGCCGGGCGGCGAATGAGCGCCCGACGCTTCGATCGGTTTTGCGGCCGGCGGCGTCAGCGCAAACTGACCGGGGTCAGTGCACGGCGGTGTGGGCACGGCCGGCTTGACTTCACGATTGGCCTGCTTGGATTCGGCGAAGTACTCGGCAGCCACGCGGTCCATCGACTTGCAGAGCTGGTAGGCGCCAATCTTGTCCGTGTGCGCCGCCCGCGCCGCGGCCTCGGCAGCCTTGGCCTTGGCGTCGTCGGACAGCGCCGGCAGCTTCGCGAACGCCACGCCGCAGCACAGCGCAGACGACAGCAGGAGGACTAGAGGCTTCATGCGGCGAACTCCGTGAAAACTCAGACCGGCTGAACCGGCTTGTTGCCCAGCGCCGGCGACGGCGGCTCCGAGCGCTGCGCCGGGATCTTGCCGGCGCGGATGTCGTCGGCCCAGTAAGCGTGGTGCTCGCGCGCCCAGGCCTCGTCGACGTAGCCGGTACGCATCGCGCTGAACGCGCCCTTCATGCCCAGCGTGCCCATGTAGATGTGGCCGATGAAGGCGGCCATCATCATCACCGCCGCCGCGGCGTGCAGCATGTGCGCGATCTGCATTTCGCCACGCGTGTAAACGAAACCGGGCACGAGCTTGTCGAGGAACAGGCCGGAGGCGACGACGGTCAGGCCGAGCACGAACACGCCGACCCAGAACAGACCTTTCTCGCCGGCATTGAAGCGGTGCGAGGGCACCTCTTGGCCACCGAACATGCCGCCGCCCTTGACCATCCACTCGACATCGCCACGCTGCGGGAAATTGTCCTTGATGAAGGTGGCGATGACGACCACCAGCGACACCGCAAACACCGGCCCGGCAAAGTTGTGCGCCGTCTTCAGCGCGTAGGTCAGCCAGCCGAACAGCGACGAGCCGATCACCGGCAGCAGGAAGAATTTGCCGAAGGCCATGACGATGCCCGACAGCGCGAGCACGACGAAGGTGATGGCGTTGGTCCAGTGCGCCGCGCGCTCGAACGGCGTGAAGCGCTCGATCTTGCGGCCGGTGCCATGGCTGTGGCCGCCGAGCGAGCCGCGCGTGAAATAGAAGATCGCCACGGCCAGCAGCATGATGCCGAGCAGCGCCGCGCCATAGGGGATGATGATCTTGTTGCGCACCATGCGCCAGGCTTCACCGGCGTTGGTCGGCGCCACGCCGGGGTAGTCGGCGATCGGTTGCATCAGCATGCCGGTTTCAGCGCCCGGCAGCGTGGTGACGCCCTGCTGCGTGCCCGAATTCTTGACGCCACGCCAGAACGGCGCGTTGTTGCCGGGCTGGCTCTTGCTGCGCTCGGCGTTGGTCTCGCCGGGCTTTGCCTCGCCCGAGACCAAGTCATCGCTGGCCGCGGCCTGTGGCTTGGCAGCCGGAGCGCTCTGCGGCGCTTGCGCAAACGCCAACGGCGCTGCCATCGCCAACGCGCACAGCATCGATTGCAACCCGATCCTCATGACGCTCCTTCGCTCGCGCGCGGCTTCACTTCTTGGCCGACCCGGTACGCGGGTACTCGTTCTGGCCTCGCTCGGTGCGCGTCTTCAAATGCGCCTCCCATGCCGCCTTGTCGCCGGCCTTCCAGCCGTCGGCGGTGTAGGCGGCGTGAGCGCCCTCCCAGGGCTTGGCATCGGTGCGCTTTTCGCTGCCCGCAGTCTGCACTTTCTCTCCACAGCCGGACAAGGCGGTCACCGCCGCCACGGCGATCATCCACGCAACGGTGCCGCGCGTCGTCATGACTTGGTCCCCGTCGGTTTGCCGTAGGCCGTGCCCCAGCCCCAGACTTCGCTGCCCTTGCCGCGCTGCATGACGCGGGTGCGGAAAATGTCGGCAACGACGTCGCCATCGCCACCGAGAAGGGCCTTGGTGGAGCACATCTCGGCGCACGCCGGCAACTTGCCCTCGGCCAGACGGTTGCGGCCGTACTTCTCCCACTCGGCCACGGAGCCATTGGCTTCCGGCCCACCGGCACAGAAGGTGCACTTGTCCATCTTGCCCCGCAGTCCGAAGGCGCCGTTGGTCGGGAACTGCGGCGCGCCGAACGGGCAGGCGTAGGAACAGTAGCCGCAGCCGATGCAGACGTCCTTGTCGTGCAGCACCACGCCTTCGTCGGTGCGGTAGAAACAATCGACCGGGCACACGGCCATGCACGGCGCGTCGCTGCAATGCATGCAGGCCACGCTGATGCTGCGCTCTCCGGGCACACCGTCGCTCAAGGTGACGACTCGGCGGCGGTTGACGCCCCAAGGCACGTCGTGCTCGGCCTTGCAGGCGGTGACGCAGCCGTTGCACTCGATGCAACGCTCTGCGTCGCAGATGAATTTCATTCTGGCCATATCGTGCTACCCCTATGCGGCCTTCTCGACCTGACAGACGGTCGTCTTGGTTTCCTGCATCATCGTCACGCTGTCGTAGCCGTAGGTCGTTGCAGTGTTGACCGCCTCGCCGCGGATGATGGGCTTGGAGCCTTCCGGGTAGTACTGCGCCAAGTCGACACCTTGCCAGTTGCCCGAGAAGTGGAAGGGCAGAAACACCGTTTCCTTGTCAACCCGTTCTGTCACTTGAGCTTTGACCTTGATGCGCGCACCGCTGGGCGTTTTTACCCAGACCTGCTCGCCGTTGCGGATGCCGCGGTCGTTCGCCGCGACCGGGTTGATCTCGATGAACATCTCCTGCTGCAACTCGGCCAGGTACGGGTTCGACCGCGTCTCCTCGCCGCCGCCCTCGAATTCCACCAGGCGGCCGCTGGTCATGATCAGGGGGAAGGTCTTGCCGATGTCCTTGTTCTTCTCCTGCACCGATTGGTAGAGCGCCGGCATGCGCCAGAAGCCTTTCTTGTCGGCGTGCGTCGGGTACTTGGCCACCAACTCGGGGCGGGTCGAGTACAGCGGCTCGCGATGCTGCGGAATCGGGTCAGGGAAATTCCACACGACGGCTCGCGCCTTGGCATTGCCAAAAGGATGGCAGCCATGGTTCTTCAAGACCACGCGCTGAATCCCGCCCGACAGGTCGGTCTTCCAGTTCTTGCCTTCTGCGGCCTTCTTCTCGACATCGGTCAATTCGTCCCACCAGCCGAGCTTCTTCAACAGCACATGGTCGAACTCGGGGTAGCCGGTGGTGAGGTCGGCGCCCTTGCTGTGCGAGCCATCTTCGGCCAGCAGATTCACCCCGTCGCGCTCGACGCCGAAATTGGCGCGGAAGTTGCCGCCCCCGTCCATGACATGTTTGGACGTGTCGTAGAGATTGGGTGAGCCCGGGTGCTTCAACTCCGGGGTGCCGTAGCAAGGCCACGGCAGGCCGAAGTAGTCGCCGTCGAGCTTGTAGCCGGTTTCCTTGTCGATGCCGCCTTTTGCGCGCAGCGTGACGACGTCGAAGACATGCATGTTGCGCATGTGGGCCTTCAGGCGCTCCGGGCTCTGGCCCGTGTAGCCGATGGTCCACGTCGCCTTGTTGATCTCGCGCAGGATGTCTTCCGGCACGGGTTCGTCCATGCCCCGCACCTTTTGCATCTTGTAGTTCTTGACCAGTTCCTTGCCGAAGCCGAGCTTCTCGGCAAGCTGGTACATGATCATGTGGTCGCTGCGCGAATCGAACAGCGGCTCGATGACGCGCTCGCGCCATTGGATCGACCGGTTGGAGGCCGTGACCGAGCCCGAGGTCTCGAACTGCGTCGTTGCCGGCAACAGGTACACAGCGCGGTTCGGATTCAGGTCTTCTGCTTTGCCGGGCATAGCCGCCATCGCCGCCGTCGCCGATGGGAAGGGATCGATCACGACCAGCAGGTCGAGCTTGTCCATCGCCTTCTTCATCTCCAGACCGCGGGTCTGCGAGTTCGGCGCATGGCCCCAGTAGAACAGGCCGCGCAGGTTGCTGTCCTGGTCGATCAGCTCGTTTTTCTCGAGCACGCCGTCGATCCAGCGCGACACGGTCATGCCGGGCTTGCTCATCATGCCGGGCGCGAACTGCTTCTTGATCCACTCGAAGTCCACGCCCCAGACCGCGGCGTAATGCTTGAACGAACCCTCGGCGACACCGTAGTAACCCGGCAATGAATCCGGATTGGGCCCGATGTCGGTGGCACCCTGCACGTTGTCGTGACCGCGGAAAATATTCGCGCCGCCGCCCGACACGCCGATGTTGCCCAGCGCCAGTTGCAGCAAGCACGAGGCCCGCACCATCGCATTGCCGATGGTGTGCTGCGTCTGGCCCTGGCACCAGACCACGGTGCTCGGCCGGTTCTCGGCCATCATCCTGGCCACCTTGAGACAGGTGGCTTCATCGACGCCGCTGGCCTCCAGCACCTTGTCGGGCGTCCACTTGGCCAGCACGTCCTCGCGTACCTTGTCCATGCCGTAGACGCGGTCGGCGATGTACTTCTTGTCTTCCCAGCCGTTCTTGAAGACGTGCCACATCACGCCGAACAGAAACGGAATGTCCGAGCCCGAGCGGATGCGCACGTACTCATCGGCCTTGGCGGCCGTGCGCGTGAAGCGCGGGTCGACCACGATCATCTTCGCGCCGGTTTCCTTGGCGTGCAGCATGTGCATCAACGACACCGGATGCGCTTCGGCAGCATTGCTGCCGATGTACATCGCAGCTTTCGAGTTCTGCATGTCGTTGTACGAGTTGGTCATCGCACCGTATCCCCACGTATTCGCCACACCGGCGACAGTAGTGGAGTGGCATATTCGTGCCTGGTGATCGCAGTTGTTCGTCCCCCAGAAGGACACCCACTTTCTGAGCAGGTAGGACTGTTCGTTGTTGTGCTTGGACGAACCGACGATGAAGATGCTGTCGGGCCCGCTCTGCTTTTTCAACTCGAGCATCTTGGCGCTGATCTCTTCGAGAGCCTGGTCCCAACTGATCTTCTGGTACTTGCCGTTGACGAGCTTCATCGGCGCCTTGAGGCGGTATTCGCCGCGGCCGTTCTCGCGCACCGCCGCACCCTTGGCGCAATGCGCGCCGAGGTTGATCGGCGAATCGAACACCGGCTCCTGCCGCACCCAGACACCGTTCTCGACCACCGCATCGATCGCGCAGCCCACCGAGCAGTGGCCGCAGACCGTGCGCTTGACCTCGACCTTGGCGCCCGCAGCGCCGCCTGCCGGGGCGCCCGCCGCCTCGGCCTTGCGCACCAGCGTCAATTGGCTGGCTGCGATGCCGGCGCCGACGCCCAGGCCGGAGCGGCGCAGGAACTTGCGCCGGTCCATCGTCGGGATCGCGCGCGAAATGCCGCGCGCCAAACTGTCAACGAGCGCGCCCGAAGAGGCCGATGCCCCCTCGCCGCCCGATGACCTTCGTGTCAACAACATGGCGTTGCCTCCTAAAAAGCGCAAAAGTTCAGATGCGCGCAGTGGCGTAGTAGCGCTTGACGTGTTCGGTGAGGCGGTAACCGGCTGCCGTGTCGGCCAGCGGTTTGACAGCGGCACCTTGAACCTCTGCGCCGGCCTGCTGAGCCGCGGGCAACACGGCCGCGGCGGCTGCCAGCGCGCCGACGGCGCCTGCGCCGGCCATCACGGTACGGCGGTCCAACGATTTCCTGGGATCTCGCACTTCGGATCTCCTTGTAGAAGGAATGCAATTCAGGGTCTAGCGTACCAGCCCACTAGGCAATTGAATGCATAGGGGTCGCA
>CADEEN010000176.1 GCA_902826345.1 uncultured Burkholderiales bacterium
GCTCGAAGCGCTTGCGGTCGAATGTGGGCCAGGCGCACGACAGCGCAACGCTGGAGGCGCGCACGAGTTCGGCGTTGAGCAGATTCTTGAAAGGCTCGGTCACCAGCGCACCGGCAATCGCTTGAAGCCGCGAAACCGAACCCGCATGTCGCGCGCCGGCGTGCCGTCCAACATCAGCGCCGGCAGCCGTCGCGCCAGTGCGCCGAGCGCGATGCGCGCTTCGAGCCGCGCCACGTTCATGCCGGCGCAGGCGTGCGCGCC
Source organism: uncultured Burkholderiales bacterium (assembly GCA_902826345.1). Taxonomy (GTDB): domain Bacteria; phylum Pseudomonadota; class Gammaproteobacteria; order Burkholderiales; family Burkholderiaceae_C; genus CADEEN01. Next base: position 262 of record CADEEN010000176.1, read on the forward strand.
GTGGCCGAAGGCCAGGTGGTGGTTCGGCTTGCGCGCAATGTCCAAGCGGTCCGGCGCGTCGAACACCGCCGGGTCGCGGTTGGCCGCACCGATCGCCAGCGTGATGAAGTGGCCCGCGGGCACGACGCAGCCGGGCAGCTCGATCGGTGCCGCGGCCACGCGGTTGTTCAACTGCAGCGGGCTCTCGAAGCGCAGCAACTCCTCGGCGGCAGTCGGCAGCAGCGCCGGCTCGGCCACCAGCCGCTCGTACTGTGCGCGCTGCGTCAACAAGGCATGCACGCCGTTGCCGATGAGATTCGTCGTCGTTTCGTGTCCGGCGTTGAGCAGGAAGATGCAGTTGTGCACCAACTCGGTCGGTGACAGGCGCTCGCCGTTCACTTCGCCCTGGATCAGCCGCGTCAGCACGTCGGCCTCTGGGTCGCCGGGTGCCGCGCGGCGGCGCTGCACGAGGCTGTCGAGCGCTGCCGAGAACTCGCGCACGGCAGTGTGGCCGCGCTCCAGCACAGCTGCGCCGGGCTGAGGTTCGAGCGCCGACAGTATCGCCAGCGACCAGTCGCGCAGCGGCCCGCGCTCGGCGTGCGGCACGTCGAGCAGGTTGCCGATGACTTCGACGGGGATGCGCGCCGCGAAGTCGCCGATCAGATCGGCGTGCGAGCCGCGCGCCTGCATCTCGTCGATCAGCGACTCGACCAGCGCCGCCACGCCGGCCTCCATGCGCGCGATCGCGCGTTGGTTCAACGCGCCCATCAGCAAGCGCCGCACGCGCGTGTGCAGCGGTGCGTCGTTGAAGACGAGACTCGTCGTGTGGTGCTCGAACAGCGGCGTGCCGGCGCCGAACTTCGGCGCGAACTCGCGCCGTTTGTTCGAGCTGGCCGCGGCGTGGCGGTACAGCGCGGACACGTCGTCGTGGCGCGTCAGCAGCCAGCTGTCGGCAGCCAGCCGGTGCCGCGGCGCGTGCTCGCGCAACGCGGCGTAGAACGGATAGGGGTCGTCGATGAAACCCGGCGGTGGCGCGGCGAGGCGGAAGGCGGGCAGCCAGGAAGTCATGGCGATGAGTTTGCCGCATCTAAACTGAGCTCCCGGCGCGAGGGGCGCCGCTAGCCGACAATGACGAGGAGCGATTCGAATGGAGACCGTCAAACAAGGCGCCGACGCGCTGTTCATCCTGCTGGGCGCGATCATGGTGCTGGCGATGCACGCCGGCTTCGCCTTCCTCGAACTGGGCACGGTGCGCAAGAAGAACCAGGTCAATGCGCTGGTCAAGATCCTGGTCGACTTCGCGGTATCGACGATCGCCTACTTCTTCATCGGCTACATGGTCGCCTACGGCACCAGCTTCTTCGTCGGCGCCGAATCGCTGGCGGCGAAGAACGGTTACGAGCTGGTCAAGTTCTTCTTCCTGATGACTTTTGCGGCAGCGATTCCGGCCATCGTCTCCGGCGGCATCGCCGAGCGCGCGCGCTTCGGCCCGCAGTTGATCGCCACTGCCGTGCTCGTCGGCCTGATCTACCCATTGTTCGAAGGTGCGGTGTGGGGCGGGCGCTTCGGTTTCCAGGCGTGGATCAAGGAGGCCACCGGCGCCGAGTTCCACGACTTCGCCGGCAGCATCGTCGTGCACGCGGTCGGCGGCTGGATCGGCCTGGCCGCGGTGCTGCTGCTCGGCGCGCGCGCCAACCGCTACCGCAAGGACGGCGCGATCAGCGCGCATCCGCCGTCGTCGATTCCCTTCCTCGCCCTCGGCGCGTGGATTCTCGCGGTGGGCTGGTTCGGCTTCAACGTCATGAGCGCGCAGACGCTCGACAAGATCTCGGGCCTCGTTGCCGTGAACTCGCTGATGGCGATGGTCGGCGGCACGCTGGTCGCCGCGCTGCTCGGCAGGAACGACCCGGGCTTCGCCTACAACGGACCGCTCGCCGGGCTGGTGGCGGTGTGCGCGGGCTCAGACGTGATGCAGCCGATCGGCGCGCTGGCCGTCGGCGGCGTGGCCGGCGCGATCTTCGTCGTCATGTTCACGCTGACGCAAAACCGCTGGAAGATCGACGACGTGCTCGGCGTGTGGCCGCTGCACGGGCTGTGCGGCGCGTGGGGCGGCATTGCCTGCGGCATCTTCGGGCTGCCGGCGTTGGGCGGCCTGGGCGGCGTCAGCGTCGGCGCGCAAGTCATCGGCACGCTCGCCGGCGTGGCCTGGGCGCTCGTCGGCGGCTTTGTGGTGTATGGCGTGCTGCGTCTGGTGATGGGGCTGCGCTTGTCGGCGGAAGAAGAGCACGAAGGCGCGGACCTGTCGATCCACAAGATCGGTGCGACGCCGGAGCGCGAAGTGTCTTGGTGAACTTGGCGACAATGCACGCATGTTCACAGGCATCGTTCAAGGCGTCGCGCGTGTCGAGCGCATCGAAGACCGCAGCGGGCTGCGCACGCTGGGCCTGAAGGTTCCGCGCGGGTTCGACGCCGGCTTGCAGATCGGCGCGAGCGTGTCGGTCGATGGCGTGTGCCTCACCGCCACCGCCTTGCATCACGACGGAGCGGATTTCGACGTCATGAAGCAGACGCTGTCGCTGACGACGCTGGGCGCTTTGACTCCCGGCAGCGCAGTCCATGTCGAGCGCGCCGCGAAAGGGGGCGCCGAGGTCGGCGGCCATGTGCTGTCGGGCCATATCGATCTGCAGGCTCGCGTGGCCTCGGTCCGCACGCCGGAGAACAACCGCGTGCTGCGCATCGCCGTGCCCGCGCCGTGGATGCGCTACGTCTTCGCCAAAGGCTACATCGCCGTCAACGGCGCCAGCCTGACGGTGGCAGAAGCACAACGCGACGCCGACGAAGGCGGCTGGTTCGAAGTCTGGCTGATTCCCGAGACGCTGCGCATGACGACGTTCGCGCAGGTGCACGAAGGCGCTGCGCTGAACATCGAGATCGAGCGGCAGACGCAGGTCATCGTCGATACCGTGCGCGCCACGGTCAACGAGCAGTTGGCGCCGTACCGCGCCATGCTCGACAAACTCAAAGGCTGATGGTGTTCGCCGGCGATGCGAAGTAGTCGCGAACGACGGCCGCCAGTTGCTGCATCAGCTTGCTCTGACCGCGCCGGGCGGTGAACAGCGCCAGTTCGCTGTCGGGCAAAGCCGGCAAGCCCTCGCGTGCGCCGAGCTTGCGAAAGCTGCTCAACACGGCGCTTTGCGTCAGGCACGACGCGGCCATGCCGGCGCTGACGGCGGACTGCAGCCCGAGAACGCTCGGCCCGCAGTAGGCCGCGCGCCAGGGCCGCTCGATCCTCTTCAACGTGCTGGTGGCGAGCGTGCGGATGCCGCAACCCAGCGGCAGCAGCGCCAAAGACACGGTTTCCCGCGGCCCCAAGCGGTACGACTCGGCTGCCACCCACGACACGCGCTCGCGGCGGATCAGCTCGCCGTCGCTGCTGCCGAGTTCGCGCCGGCCGATCACCATGTCGAGCGCGCCGTCTTTCATCAGGCCGCGCAGATGGCCGGTGACGCCGGTGGTGACTTCGATGTCGAGCGTTGCATAGGCCTCGCGGAACGCTTTCAGGATCGCCGGCATGTGGTGCGGCGCGAAGTACTCGGTGATGCCGATGCGCAGCCGCCCCTGCAGCGGCGCCTCGGTGACGGCGCGCACGCCTTCGTCGTTGAGCTGCAGGATGCCCTGCGCGTAGGCGAGCAGCTTGTCGCCGCGTTCGGTGAGTGCGACGGAGCGCTTGGTGCGCTCGAACAGCGCGAAGCCCAGGCGCTCTTCGAGGTTTCTGATCTGCACGCTGACGGTGGACTGCGTGCGCGAGACCACGCCGGCGGCGCGCGTGAAATTGCGATGCTCGGCCACGGCGACGAAGGCGCGCAGCGCGTCGATGTCTAGGTTCACGGCAATAAATCGAGGAATGCGATGACTGTGATGCTAATAATTCGTTGGCGGTCGGTCAATGCAACGCCTAAGGTGAACGCATCTCCAACGCACGAGGTGCACTGAAATGACCCGATCCACGTCCTGCAACGCGCTGCTGGCCGCGACACTGTCCGCCTGCGCGTCGGCGCCCGTTTCGACACCGCTGCCCGACAACCTGAAGCCCGGCGCGCAGGAGCGCGCGGCCTTCGTCCGCCACGCACGCGGCGTGCAGATCTACCGCTGCGACGCAGTCGAGGGCGGCGCCTTCAAGTGGAGCTTCGTCGCCCCCGAAGCGCAGTTGTTCGACGGCGCGGCGAGTCAGTCCGTGCGCGGCACGCATGGCGCCGGCCCGTTCTGGCAAGCCAACGACGGCAGCCGCGTCGTCGGCAAGGTCAAGGCGCGAGCCGATGCAGCCAACGCAGCAGCCGACATCCCGTGGCTGCTGCTGACGACCACCGCGGAAGGACCGAGCGGCCAGATGTCGGCCGTGAAAAGCATCCAGCGCATCAAGACGGTCGGTGGCGTGGCGCCGGCCGCTGGATGCTCAGCGTCAGCCGACGTGGGCAAGCAGGCGCGCGTGCCCTACACGTCAGACTATGTGTTCTTCGTCGGCGCCTAATTCTTCGTCGCGCCACTGGCGACGGCCGCGCGCAGCTCGCGCAACTTGGCCTTGACGCGGCGTGCGTTGTCGTTGCCCATGCGCAGCAGCATCTTCGAGCCGGCGGGCAGCGCTTCGAGTTGCGGGTCGGCGAACTCGTAGCGTGTCCACGGTTGCGTCGAGGCGACTTCGCCCTTGACGTTGGTCAGGCGCACGGCGAGCGGGCCGGTGGGCTCCGGCGTGGCGAGCAGTTGATCGATGACGGCGACGAGCCGGTCGTTGAAATAGGCGCGCGGGTAGCCGAGTTCCTTGTATGCATTCTGGAACAGCGGGTAGTTCTGCTTGTACAACGCGGCGACGCGCGCCATGTCGACCGATTCCGCCAGCGTGACGAAGGCGCTGTAGCGCGCGTTGTTGACCGTGGCGATGCTCTCCTTGTCGCCGTCGCGCTGCACGGCGAAGCGGCCCGCAGCCGGATCGACCGGCCACAACCGCGGCGCGGCGTGCGTGCGGCCGAGGTTGTCGATGGTGACCACCGCGCGGCGCACGAAGTCGTCGCGCCGCACCATCGTCGCGCCCGGCTTGCTGCCGAGCAGCGTGCCGATGGCCTGCGCGATCACGCCTTCGGCTTGATCGAGCGTGCGCGGCGCTTGTGCGGCGGTGGTCGCGGGCTCTTCGATCGGATGCTGGATCGTCGGCTCCGACGCGGCGGGCGCCGGGGCTGCGGCCACCGGCGCGGGTTCGGGCGCGGTTTGCGGCGTCGCCGTCGGCAGCGGCGGCATCTTCGATTGCTGTTCCTGCTGCCACCAGTACCAGCCACCGCCGATCGCCAGCGCGATCAGCACGAACGCCGCGGCTGCGACCGCGCCGCGGTGCAGGCCACCGGCATTGGGCGCATAGCGCGGCTCGGCGCGGTTGGCGGGGGCTGCGCGGCCAGGGGTTCTGAAGTCGTTCATGCGCCATGGTAGGCACGCCGCTGCATGCCGTCACGCGGATTCGGTGAATCCTTGTGAACCGGTCGGACGTGACTTCTCAGTACATCGCCAGCGGCGGATGGTGGCGCGCGAGCCAGTCCCGCAGCGGGTCGTCGGCAGCCATCAGCGCGAAATCGGCGAAGTCGAATCCGGGCGCCACCATGCAGGCAGCGAGGCTGTAGTCGCCGCCGCTGCGCGCGGCCTGCCACACGCCGGCCGGCACGGTGTGCTGCGGCGCGGTGTCGGCCGACACCGCGCCGAGCGCGATGCTGTGTGCGCTCGGCTGCGCGGTATCCAGCAGGTGCAGCTCGATCGGCGCGCCTTCGAGGTAGCACCAGACTTCATCGGACAACACGCGATGCCAGCGGCTGACGGCGCCTTTGGGCAGCAGGAAGTAGATCGAGGTCAGCGCGGCGCGGCGCGGGCGGCTGTCGAGGGCGTCCACGTTTTGCACCGAGCGGTGCACCTCGGCGTAGAAGCCGCCCTCGGGGTGAGGGCGCAGGTGCAGGCGCTCGACGAGTTGTGCGGCACGCTCGTTCAAGCGGCGAGCAACTGACGGAGGACGAACGGCAGGATGCCGCCGTGCTTGTAGTAATCCACTTCGATCGCGGTATCGATGCGCAGGATCACGCTGACCTCCTGGCGGCTGCCGTCGGCGCGCGTGATGACCAGCGTGGCATCGCTCTGCGGCTTGACCTCCGTGCCGAGCACGACGTCGATCGTCTCGTCGCCTTTGATGCCGAGCGACTCCCATGAATCGCCGGCCTTGAACTGCAGCGGCAGCACGCCCATGCCGATCAGGTTGCTGCGGTGGATGCGCTCGAAGCTCTTCGCCACCACGGCCTTGACGCCGAGCAACTGTGTGCCCTTGGCCGCCCAGTCGCGCGACGAGCCGGTGCCGTATTCCTCGCCGGCGAAGATGACGGTGGGCGTGCCTTCGGCGATGTAGGCCATCGCCGCGTCGTAGATCGGCATCTTCTGGCCGTTCTTCAACGTGAAGCCGCCTTCCTCGCGCGAGCCGTCGTCTTTCGGCGGCAGCATCAGGTTCTTCACGCGCACGTTGGCGAAGGTGCCGCGCATCATCACGTCGTGGTTGCCGCGGCGCGCGCCGTAGCTGTTGAAGTCGGCTTTCAACACGCCGTTGGCGATCAGGAACTTGCCCGCCGGCGTGTTGTCCTTGAAGCTGCCGGCCGGGCTGATGTGGTCGGTGGTGATCGAGTCGCCGAACAGGGCCATCACCTTGGCGCGCTGCACGCCCGAGACCAGCGCCTTGGGCTGCATCGTGAAGCCGTCGAAGAACGGCGGCTGCGCGATGTAGGTGCTCTTCGGCCAGTCGTAGACTTGGCCCTTCGTGCCCTTGACGGCGTCCCACAATTTGCCGGGTTCGCTCTTCACCTTGCCGTAGTTGGCGCGGAAGGCCTCAGGGTTCATCGCCAGCTTCATCAGCGCGTAGACCTCGTCCGACGACGGCCAGATGTCGCCGAGGTACACGTCCTTGCCGCCTTTGCCTTGGCCAACGGGCTGCGTCATAAGGTCGCGCGTCACGTTGCCGGCGATCGCGTACGCCACCACCAGCGGCGGGCTGGCAAGGAAGTTGGCCTTCAGGTTCGGGTGGATGCGCGCTTCGAAGTTGCGGTTGCCCGAGAGCACCGCGGCGCAGACGAGGTCGTTGTCGATGATCGCCTTGTTGATCTCGGGCGTCAGGTCGCCGGCGTTGCCGATGCAGGTCGTGCAGCCGTAGGCCGCCACCGCGAAGCCGAGCTTTTCGAGGTAGGGCAAGAGGCCGGCCTTGGTCAGGTATTCGGTGACGATGCGCGAGCCCGGTGCGAGCGAGGTCTTGATGTGCGGCTGCACTTTCAGTCCCGCTTCGACCGCCTTCTTCGCCAGCAGGCCGGCTGCAAGCAAGACGCCGGGGTTGCTGGTGTTGGTGCAACTGGTGATCGCGGCGATCAGCACGTCGCCGTTCTTGATCGCCAGGCCGCTGTCGGTCTTGAAGGTCTTGCCGAGTTTGTCGGCGGGCTGGTTGAAGCCGTTGTCGGCGATCGGTGCGGAGAACAACTCGCCGAACTTCTTCGACAGGTGCGTGATCTCGATGCGATCCTGTGGCCGCTTCGGTCCGGCCAGAGAGGGCGCGACGGTGGAGAGGTCGAGCTTGACGACGCTCGTGTAGTCGATCTCACCGGCCATCGGCACGCCGAACATCTTCTGCGCCTTGAAGTAGGCCTCGAAGGTGTCGATCTCTTCCTGCGTGCGTCCCGTTCCCTTGAAGTACTCGACGGTGCGCTCGTCGACCGGGAAGAAGCCCATCGTCGCGCCGTACTCGGGCGCCATGTTGGCGATCGTCGCGCGATCGGTCACCGACAGGTGGCTCGTGCCTTCGCCGAAGAACTCGACGAACTTGCCGACGACCTTCTCCTTGCGCAGCATCTCGGTGATCCGCAGCACCAGGTCGGTGGCGGTGCAGCCTTCGCGCAGCCTGCCCTTCAGGTGCACGCCGACGACATCGGGCGTCAGGAAGTACACCGGCTGGCCGAGCATGCCGGCCTCGGCCTCGATGCCGCCGACGCCCCAGCCGACCACGCCGATGCCGTTGATCATCGTCGTGTGGCTGTCCGTGCCGACCAGGCTGTCGGGGTAGTACACCTTTTCCTTGGTCTTGTGCACGCCTCGTGCGAGGTACTCGAGGTTGACCTGGTGCACGATGCCGAAGCCCGGCGGCACGACGCCGA
>CADEEN010000177.1 GCA_902826345.1 uncultured Burkholderiales bacterium
CGGCACCGTCGGCTTCAGCACGACCATGCGGCCGTCGCGCGTAACGAGTTCCATGCGCACGTCGCGTGCCTTGTCCAGCGTCATCGACTTCTCGCCGTGGTAGAAGTCGCCGCCCTTCATCGTCGAGACATGCGTGCGCGAGGCCTGGCTCCACTCGCCCATCGAATGCGGATGCTTCTGCGCATAGCGCTTCACGGCCAGCGGCGCGCGACGATCCGAGTTGCCTTCGCGCAGCACCGGGTTGACGGCGCTGCCGAGGATCTTCGAGTAGCGCGCGCGCAGGGCCTTGTCGGCATCGGTCTTCGGGCTCTCCGGAAAGTCCGGCACCGCGTAGCCGCGCGCCTGCAGCTCCTTGATCGCGGCCACCAACTGCGGCACCGACGCGCTGATGTTGGGCAGCTTGATGATGTTGGTCTCGGGCAGCACCGTCAGCCGGCCGAGTTCAGCCAGCGTGTCGGGCACCTTCTGCGATTCGCTCAGGTGCTCGGGGAATTCGGCCAGGATGCGCGCGGCCACCGAGATGTCGCTGGTCTCCACGTTCACGCCGGCCGGCGCGGTGAAGGCACGGATGATCGGCAGAAAGGCCCAGGTCGCGAGCATCGGCGCTTCATCCGTCAGCGTGTAGTGGATCGTCGGTGAGGGGGTCGTCATGGGGCAGGCTCCGCGTTGAGAGCGTGAGTGTCGCTGAAGCGGCGCGCAACAATGCGCACAAGGCGCGAGCCGTGGCGGCGTGAAAGGTCTCCGGCGGTCGAGAATTCGGTCATGACGACGACGACGACCCGACGACAGGCGTTGGCTGTGGCCTTTGCCCTTGCGCTTCCATGCTGGTCTGCTACCGCGCTTGCCGCCAGCGAACGGCACATCGAGTTCATCGACGCCCAGATCGCCGCCAACGCCGGCAAGACCGGTGTCTATGTGCTCGATACCGGCGTCGAAGCGCTGCTGGCGCGCGCCTGGCTGGTCGAGAACGCCAAGCAGTCGATCGAGGTGCAGTACTTCATCTGGAGCAGCGACAACATCGGCACGCTGGCGGCAGAGGCGCTGTTGCGCGCGGCGCAGCGCGGTGTGCGCGTGCGCGTCATCGTCGATGACCTGCTGATCGATGCGCCGGACAAGGCGCTGCTGGCGCTGGCGCGGCATCCTGCCATCGACATCCGCATCTACAACCCGAAGACATCCGTCGGCACGCCAATGCAGCGGAGGCTGCAGAACGTGCTGACCGATTTTCGCGGCGTCAACCAGCGCATGCACGACAAGACGCTGGTGGTGGACGGCAAGGTCGCCATCACCGGCGGGCGCAACATGGCCGACGAGTACTTCGACTACAACCACGCGTACAACTTTCGCGACCGCGATGCGCTGCTGCTGGGCAGCGCGGTCAAGGCGATGCAGGCCAACTTCGACACGTTCTGGGCCAGCCCCTTGAGCGTCGAGGTCGAAACGCTGTACGACGGCCTCGGTCTGATGCAGAAGAACGTGCGCGTCGACGACGAGCAGGTCCAGCAGGTCTATCGCGAGCTGCACGCGTACGCCAAGTCGTCCGAGAACTTCGCGCCCGAGGTGCGTGCCGCCATCGCCGACACGCCGTCGTCGTTCGCACGGCTGGCGCGGCAGATGCGCTGGACCGATGTCGAATTCATCAGCGACAAGCCGGGCAAGAACGACAACCGCATCGCACTCGGCGGCGGTGGGCAGACGGGCACGGCGCTGGCGCGGCTGGTGCAGGCAGCAAAGCAACGCGTCGTCATCCAGTCGCCGTACCTCGTGGCCTCGGACGAAGCGCTGGCGCTGCTCGCCGACGTGCGCTCGCGCGGCGTGGCCGTGCGCATCAGCACCAACTCGCTGGCCTCGACCGACAACCTGCCGGCGTTCAGCGGTTACCGCAACCAGCGCGCGCGCCTGCTCGAGATGGGTCTGCAGATCTTCGAGTACCAACCGGCGCCTGCGGTGCAGCAGCAACTCGTGCAGCGCCTGACCGCGGCCACGCGCGCGGCGCCGGTGTTTTCATTGCACGCCAAGACGCTGGTGATCGACGGCAAGACGGTCTACATCGGCACCTACAACTTCGACCCGCGCTCGCAGAACCTGAACACCGAGGTCGGCGTGATCATTCATGACGAAGGGCTGGCGCGCGAGGTCGAGGCGTCGATCGAGACCGACATGGCGCCGGGCAACAGCTGGAACGCGGCCACCGACGATCCGGACCAGCACGCCACGCCCGCCAAGCGCAACCAGGTGCGCCTGTATCAATGGCTGCCGCTCAAGCCGCTGCTGTGACCATCGACGCGCGCACCGCCGGCATCGCCACTTCACGGCCGATCACCGTGCGCGCGTAGAAGTAGTTCAGACGCGCCTTCGACGAGAGCGTGTCGATGTCCACATGGCCGGCCTCGTCGCAGGAGAAGGCGTAGCCGCGGCCGTCGTCGAACAGGGACTGGAAGCGCAACTCGAAGCGTGGGGGCTGCTGCGCTGAGGCGGTGAGCATGGTGTTCATTGCAGACCTCTTGGTGTTGAGTACCACCCTGGGTTGCAAACGTTCACTTGGCCGTTCTCCCTTTTCCTAGGGAGCGGTTTGCTAGCGCTGCGCCGCGCAAGCGCCTTCCGCACTCTGCTTGAAGCAGAAGTCACCGGTCAGGCTCGAGCTTTCCCACGGCACCTGCGCACGGCCGGTTTCGCGCGCCACGCCCAGGCGCACCTGCTTGAAGACGAGCTCGATCGGCAGGCCCGGCGACTGCATCATCGCCAGCAGGTGCTTGGTGTAGAGGCTGTTGCGCTCGCTCGGGTTGTCGAGCGCCACGCCGCCGGGCGCGGTGGAGAAGGCCACCATCGAGCCCAGCGGCGCCTGCACCAGCGCCAGCCCGGGTGCGGCGAGGCCGCGGAACTTGAGGCGCCGGCCGTCGGGGCCGAGCACTTCGGTGCCGGAAAACGGGTTGTTGCGGCAGGCGTCCAAGATGAAGATGTTGATGCCTTGCTTGATCGCGGCCAGGCGGTCGAGCAGCTCGTTCAAGTCCGCGCTCTTGGCCGGCATCTCGTCTTCGCCGCGGATCTCGGTGTCCACCGGCAGCAGGTAGTTGCGGCCTTTGACCTGCACGCCGTGGCCGGCGTAGAAGACCAGGCGCACGGCCGCGCTGCGTGCGGCGATCGAGAACTGGCGGAAGCTTTCGATCATGTCGCGCAGGCCGAGGTTCTCGCGCTGCATGACGTCGAAGCCGAGCATACGCAGCTGCGCCGCCACCGCCTGCGCATCGTTGACCGGGTTCTTCAGCGGGCCGACGCGGTAGGCGCCATTGCCGATGACGAGCGCCGCGCGGCGCTCGCCTTGCGCCTGCGCGCCGGCAGCGGCCAGCAAGCCGGCGATGCACAACTGCCGACGCGCCGTGTTCATTGCGGCCACGCCGGCAGCGCATCGACCACCGCCACGCCCTCGACGATCGCGCTGGCGCCGAGCATCCCCGTCGCCGCGTCCACCTGCCATGCCGGCACGCGAACGTAGTAGTCGCCGAGCTGGCCCGGCCCCGAGGCGATGCTGGCCTGCACGTCGAGCAGCAGCATGCGGATGTCGGCCTCGGTGGCGTCGGGCCTGAAGTTGACCTTGACGAAGGCGCCTTGCTCGGCCGTGCCGAGCGGCGGCACGGTGCGGATCAGGCTCGTGTCGTCGCGCTCGCCGACCATCGTCGTGATGATCACGGCCTGCAAGGCGATCACCGCCAGCGCGCCGGCGAGCGCGGGCTTGAGCAGCGTCGGCGCAATCAGGCGCGACAGCCATTCGCGCACGCGCTCGACAAACGAAGCGGGTACGGCCGTTGAAGCGGCAGGCCGCTCGGCGCGGATGCGATGTATCACGCGCTCCAAACCGACCTCGCTCGACACCGGCACCGCTTCTTCCTGAGTCACCGCCTGCACCGAACGCAACCAGTTCAGCTCGTTCGCCGCCTGCGGGTGCTCGCGCAGGTAGTGCTCGATCCAAAGCCGATCGTCGGCATTCAGCGTGCCATTGACGTAGAACGGCAGCAGTTCATCGAAGCGCGATTTCATTTCGCTGCCTCCATGACGCCTTCTCGCGACAACATCACGCGCAAACAATGTTCGAGCTTCTTGCGCGCATGAAACAGCCGCGTCTTCACCGTGTTCTCCGGGCAGGCCTGCACCTGCGCCACGTCGGCCAGCGCCATGCCTTGGTAGAAGACGAGGTGGATGCACTCGCGGTGATCGTCGGACAGCCGCTGCACGCACTGCAGCACGCTTTCCTTGCGCTGGCGCTCGGCCAGTGTGTCGAAGCCGTCGTGGCCGTCGCCGGCGATCAGCTCGGCGAAATCTTCGATGTCTTCATGCGTGTGGTCGGGCTTGCGGCCGCGCCAGGCCATCAGCACCTTGTTGCGCGCCACGCCGATCAGCCAGGTGCTGAACAGGGCCTCGCCGCGAAAGCGCGTCGGTGCGCGCCAGACTTCGTACAGGGTATCGGCCACGATTTCCTCCGCTTGTGCCGCGTCGTCGATCTGCTTGCTCACGTAGGCGTAGAGCCGGCGCGAGAAGGCGCGGTACAGCGCCTTGAACGCGGGCTCGTCGCCTTGCGCAATGAGCGCCAGCAGACGCAGCACTTCGTCGTTGTCCATCGTGACGGCCGAGCAGCCACCCGGTGCAATTGAAGGGAGCGCATGGTAGGCCGCCGTCACGGTGATTCGTCAATACCTAAGGCTGCTACAGCGCTGCGGCTTCGCCACGGAACTGCACGCGGCGGTTCTCCGGCGCCACGGCAGGCATGCCGGGCAGCGTTTCGTACTCGCCCATGCCGATGGCGCGCAGCCGCGACGGCTCGATGCCGTGCTGCGCGACGAGGTAGCGCTTGACGCTCTGCGCACGGCGCATCGACAGCCGCGCGTTGTAGTCGTCGTCGCCGCGCGCATCGGTGTGGCCTTCGATCGCCACCATGCGGTCCTTGGGCAGCCGCCGCACGCCTTCGGCCAGCGCGTCGAGCTGCGCGCGAGCGGCGGGCAGGATGTCGGCCGAGTCGAACGAGAACCGCACCGGCAAGGCCAGCGCCTTCGGCGATGCAGACGCCACAGCGCCGCCGGCCGCGGCCGCCGCAACCGAGTCGCCGAGCAGGCGCACGCCGCGGTACTTGATCGGCGCGCCGCCGAGCACCGCGGCCACATCGCTGGGATCGACCGCCTCGTCGCTGCGGTAGAGCCTGATGTCTTCGGCGAATGCCGCCGTGCCGGCGGTCAAACCGATCAAAAGACCGAGGGTAAAGAGGGGGCGGCGCATGTTGAGGCTCCAGATGAAGGGGTTCGCCGCTGTGTTGCGTGCGCCGCGCGATCGGTTCAAGTTTTCCATTCACCGCTGCGTGATCGGGGCATCCCTAGTTCGAGGTGCATGGCCTTGAACCGCAGCGCAACCCGCCGCAACCCAGGCCCCGGATGGCAAGCAATTCCGCGATGCCACCGAAGCTGAAATCTCAATTCACTTTTGGAGCTTGAACCATGAAGACCTTCCGTCTCTCCGCCGTCATCGTTGCTCTGGGCCTTTCGGCCGCTGGCGCCATGGCCGGCCAGATCGTCGACACGGACATCTACGCCGACGACGTCGACAACCGTGCCACGGGCACCAACAGCGTGGCTCTGCAGCACGTGGGCACCACGTTCGGCGACGGCCGTATCCTCGACTCCGAGATCCGCGCCAGCAACGCCCGCAACCTGGCCTCGGGCAACAACAGCCGTGCGCACCAGGACATCGGTGTGGCCACCAGCGGCGGCACGCTGCGCCGCGTGTATGTCGATGCCGACAACGCCCGCAACCACGCTCAGGGCAACCAGAGCGAGGCCGTGCAGGAAATCGGCAAGGTCAGCAACGGCCTGATCCAGGACACCAACATCTACGCCGACAACGCCAACAACCTGGCCAGCGGCTTCCAGTCGCGTGCCGAACAGCAGGTCGGTGTCGTCAACTGATCGTGTCCACGGTCTGGGGGAAAGACCGCCGGCGGGCCAGTGGCCCGGTGGTGGTCTTTTCTCCACTTTCGCGTTCGTGTTTTCGCCCGCCTCTGGAGTCCGTCATGAAACTCGTCATCAGCACCCTCGTCTTGTCAATTGTCTCCGCGCTGGCGCTGGCGGGTGCCGCGCACGCTGCCGGCGCCCCCGATCTCGATCCGCGTACGCGCGCCAAGATCGCCAAGGCCAAAGCCAAGGCCGCCGCCGAGGAGGCGGAGAACTTCAACTTCCTCAGCAACGGCAGCGGACAGAAGAAGGCCGAGTGCGGCTCGCAGCAGATCGGCAACATCAATCTCAACCGCCAGGCTGGCGTCGGCCCGCGCGAGATCTTCATCTTCGCGCCCGACGCGATCAACATCGTCGGCCCGCGCGGCTGCCAGTGACTGCAAGACAAGAAAGGCGCTGCGCCATGAAATCCCCGACGCTGTTCAACCGTTGTGCCCTCGCGTTGGCGCTGGTCGCCGCGCTCGGCGGCTGCACGACGATGGACGTGAACAAAAAAGCATTCGAAGAAACACAGGCCGTGCGCACGGGCCCCGAAGCGCCGCCGTTTCGAACCATCACCGGCTTTTCCGCCGGCCTGCGCTGCATGGACAACCTGCTCATCGAGCACGGCATCCGCGACGTCTCGATGCTCGTCGAGGACATCTTCGACCAGACGAAGAAGGTCAACGCCGGCACGCGCGACATGCTGATCACCGCCGTGTCCGACATGACGCGGCGCAGCCGCGCCATCCGCATCAACGCCTTCGGCCGCGACGCCACCAACGTCATCAGCTACCTGGCGCAAGCGCAGCGGCAGAGCCCGTACGACGTGATCCCGCAGTTCGACATCAAGGGCTCGGTGACGCAGTTCGACGAGCAGGTGATCCGCAACACGCAGGATCTGGGCGCGAGCTTCCGGCCGTTCCTGAACCTCGGCCTGTCGCGCGACGCGGCGACCAACATCCTCGGCCTCGACCTGTCGGTGCTGTCCACCTCCGACATGTCGGTGCTCTCCGGCGTGACCTCGCGCAACTCGGTGGTGATCCTGAAAGCCGGCAAGGGCTTCGACGCCGATGCCGCATACCACAAGCTCGGCGTCAGTTTCAGCATGAGCCTGTCGCGCTCCGAGGGGCAATCGCAGGCGCTGCGCGGCCTGGTCGAGCTGGCCGCGATCGAGCTGATGGGCAAGCTGACGAAGACGCCGTACTGGCGCTGCCTCGGCGCCGACGCCAACAACGAAGAGATCAAGCTGGAGATCAGCGACTGGTACTTCGCGATGGCGCGCACGCGCATCGAGCTCGTCGCCTACTTCCAGCAGCAGATGCGCCGCCGCGGCTACTACGACGGTCCGATCGACGGCCAGTTCAATCCGGCGATCGACGAGGCCATCGCCAACTACCGCGAAGCCATCGGCATGAGCAAGGAAGCCACGATCGACGAGGCGCTCTTCAAGAGCTACCTCAACAACGACCAGACGAAGGTGCCGCGGCCGGCGCAGCCGGTGCGCTTCGTCAAGGCGCCGGCGCCAGAGACGATGCCGCAAGGCGCAGCGCCGGCCGGCGTAGCCGCGATGCGCTTTGCCGCGCCGGTGGTGGCCAACACCTCCAAGCTCGCCGCCGGTGAGCCGATCGCGCTGGTCCTGCAACCGCAGGCCGACAAGCACGTCTACTGCTACCTGCAAGACGAGAACGCACGCATCACGCGCTTCTATCCGAACCGCTTCGCCAAGGATTCGTTGATCGCAGCCACCCAACCCGTGACCTTGCCCGGCTCGATGCGCTTTGCGCTGACGATGAACAGCAAGGGCGTGCCGGAAACGGTGGCGTGTTTCGCCACGCCGCGCGACGTGGCGTCGCAGTTGCCGCAGAGCGTGGTCGGTGTCGATTTCGAACCGCTGTCAGTGGCTTCGCTCGATCAACTGCGCGGCGCCTTTGCCGCCGCGTCCGCCGGCTCGATGACTCAAGAGGTGCTCCATGTCCAAGCCAAATGAAACGTTGCGGCGCGCGGTCGTCGTCATCGGCGGCGCTGCCGCGCTGGGCCTGCTGGCCGCATCGATCAGCGCCGTCGCCGGCGTCATCGACGCCGAGCGCCAGCGCGAAGCCGCACCGGTGAAGAAGGCGCAACCGGTGCTGCTGTTGCGCTGCTGGCAAGAGGGCCGGTTGTTGTTCGAAGAGCCGCTGTCGTCGGTGCCGCCCGAGACGCGCAAGAACGCGCGCATCACCGTCACCGCTCGCGAGGGACGCGCGATGCAGGTCAACGACATGGCGAGTGCGACCTGCTTTGTCAGCAGCCAGCGCGCTGAGGTATATCGGTGCGCGGCCGCTTCGTATGGCGGAGCACGACCCTACGACCTCGATGC
>CADEEN010000178.1 GCA_902826345.1 uncultured Burkholderiales bacterium
GCACCTGGTGCTGGCGGGTCAACTTCTCGCGTGCCGGCAGACCTTACGCTCGCCGCTTCTACGATCCGAAGTACGGCGGGAGCACGGCAGCCAAGCGCGCGGCCGTCGCCTGGCGCGACGCACAACTCGCCAAGGTCAAAGCGATGGGCATCCTCGCCTTCGCGCAGCTTGCGCGCGCCAACAACACCAGCGGTGTGCCCGGCGTGACCTTCTCGAAGGCGGCGCGGCAGCCCGAAGGGTTCTGGCAGGCGCGGCTGAAGCTCGACGGCCGCCCGACGCGCACTGCGTCCTTCTCGGTGCGATTGCACGGCGAGCGGCGGGCCTATGCGCTGGCGGTCAAGGCGCGGCGCCGCATGTTGGCCGAGGCCGAAGATCGGGCCTTCGTGCATCACGCGGTCGCAAGGCAGGCAGCGCCAGCCGGCGGTTGAGTCGATGGCCTGTGACGTCGGCTAGGCCCATCGATGTAGCGCCGGACTCCACTTCGAGTCGAAGGGCTGATGGCTTGCCGCGGCCGTGATCGGCGCAAGAAGCAACGTGTGGAGGAGCGTGACGACTTCGCCGAGATCATGACCTTGCAACTGACCCTTCGTCACGAAGGCGACCCACTGCCGGGCTTTGGCAGGTGCCGCCGCGAACTCCGCTGTCAGTGCGGTCGGCGCAGACGCTGGCAAGGCTGTACCGCGCCTTCCGAACGTGGCGCGAAGCGCATCCACGAGGGTGCCGCCATCGAGTTCCGATGTCCCGGCGATGACTGCCAGATCAAAGAAGTCCTTCATCCTGCTGTTGTTGATGCCCAGCTCGACCATTGCATGGAATTTCTCGGCGATCACCGTGTAGATGGGATACGCGCGCAGCCGCGCCGCTTGCATGCCTTCGAGCAGGGTCGGGTAGGTGACGAGTTCGGGAGCGGGCGTGATCGCGTCGCCGAACCCGATGTCCACCTGGACCGGCAGGCGCGCGCTGCCGACAAACGCCAGCATCGTGAGTCGCAGTCCGCCATAGACGTTGTCTTCGCGGATCGGCGCGATGCGCATGCTTTCGGTGTCGTAGCGCACGCCGTCGTCCGCGTCGATCGCGCAGACCGAGATGAACGTCGCCCGCAGCGTGTCGGCGTCGTCCGGGCCGAAGCCGAGCAGGTCGGCGTCCTTCGTCGGCCGGTGCGGCGTGTCGTACCAGAGCGCGAACAGCAGCGCGCCCTTCAGCACGAAATTGCCCGCGTGCGGCGATACCGAAAGCCGGTACAGCAACCGCTCGATGACGAACCGCGACAGCAGCAGGTTGTAGTTCTCGCCCGTGCTCCTCGACCGGTTGAGCAGACGGGCCAGCACCGAGGCCGAACGGTCCGCGCTCACCCGGTCAGCGCCTCGAGATACGGACGCATGACGTTGCTCATCCGGTTGACCTTGGCGTAGCGAGACAGGTCGTCCATCGTGACCTTGCGCGCCTTCCAGGCCTCGCGCAGCGCCTCCAGCGCCACGTCGAGCCCGACCTTGCTGCGCAGCTTGAAGCAGTCGGTGATCGTCTTTGCGAGGGTGTAGACGCGCACGGGCGCCCCGTCGATCACGACTGTCTCGATGCCTTCGGAGAAGGCCGCGCCTGAAAAGCGCGTGACCCGTATCGCCGTCCCCGTGCCTCGCGGCGCATGGGTGCCGGCCGGCAGCGCGATCCAGACCTCGTGCGGCGCCTGCACACCCACCTCGTGGATCTCCAGCGCCGAGAGCAGGCAGACCACGGCTTTCGGGGCCTGCTTCGTCACCTCGATCACCGACTGGTGGACGCTGGGCGAGGCAACGCTTGCGGTGTAGAGCCCGCGGCCAACGCGGCGCAGGCGGCCGCTTGCGGCCATGCGCGAGAGCACACGCGGAGGAACGCCTGCGGCTGAGACCTCGCGCGCAGACACGGCTGGCTGCGCCCGGGCGAGGCGCAGGAGCTTGTCGGCATGGTTGGTACTCATACCGGCATGGTAGCAAACAGCACTACTTATTTGCAAGTAATGCATTTGTTGTACTCAAGAGGAGCGCCGCCCGTCTGGTGCCGATTCCGGAAACCGGGGCATGGATTCCGAGGCTGGATGCCAGACCCAGGCCGGCCCATCGCCGAGAGGGGTCGCGCCGTAGATGCTGTCGGCGACGGCCGTCCCCTCGAGCGCTGGCGCGATCACGAACATCAGCGAACCGGCTTCGCCCGCATCGGTCAGCGTGGCGCTGGCCAGGCACTGGTCACGATGCAGGTTGTACCTAAGCCCCTTGATGAAGCCTCGCCCATCCGCCACAAGGCGCTCGACGAGCTGGCGCTCGAACGAATCCTCGATCGGCAACCACTGCGGCGTGACCGGCATCAGCGACATCTCCCCGATCGCCGGGATGCCGGTCTCGCTCACCCCGAAGGTCGCGATCAGGATCATGTGCACGGTGTCAGCGGATGCCCAGAGCGCCAGCTCCGAGTCGAAGCGCCGACCGAGGCGCCGGTAGAGTTGCTCGTCGAGCGCGAAGGCCTGGTCGGGCACGTGTTTGATGACCGCCTTGTAGCCATATCGAGCCGGCACGATCTCCTTCACCTCGCCGATGAGCAGCATCAGGTGTTGCGGCTTGCCGGGCGTTGCGACCGCATGGCTCCACTGCGCGACGCGGCGCGCGTTGAGCGCATCGCGCTGCTCGATGGAGAACGGCTCCGGGATGTAGAGCCGGCTTCGCAGCGCCTCGCCCCGCGCCACCTTATTCTCGGCTGCCAGCAGGAGGTGCTTGCGCACCGTGCCCCAACTCCGCTTGCTGGCGAAGCCCGGCTGCCAGCGGGTCAGCTCCGCTTGGTCCCAGAGGTAGTGCAGCAGCCCGCGCAGCGACAGCTTGCTGCCGTCCGAGGCCACGCTGTCCGATGGGCTGCCGGGCGCCGGCATCGTCGCACGCCCGCCGAGCTTCGACATCGAGAACCCGAGCCGAAGCGCAGTCTCGCCCGTCGCCGGGTCTTCCTTGATCGCCGTGCCGAGCACTTGGCCGAGGCCCGATGCCTCGGGCGGCGGTTCGTAGGACGGGCAGTCCGGCGCGTGCCGGCTGCCGGTGCTGGGCATGCGCTTGACGATGAAGCCTTCGCCGAGGCGGGCGACGTACATCTCGATGCCTTGCACGAGGCACAGGCACTTCGGTCGGAGGCGATCGGCATGCGCCGCGGCGAGCGCATCCGCGAAGCCCTCGTCGTCGCTGTCCAGCCGCCGATTGCCGAACAGATACGTGACCACTGGATGCCGACCTTCAGTGCCTCAACGGACGTGTGCCGTGCGCTCGCGAGCGCGCTGTTGTTCGGGTGCGGGACGAACCACCGGTTGCTGCTGCGGTGCGCCCTTGTCGTACACCTTGACCTTGTGTACCTCGCCGGCGGCAATGCGCTTGGCGAGGTTCTCGGCCGCGGCAGTCATGATCGCCTCGCGCCGCTTCTCCGGCACGCGTTGCGCGACGAGCACTGCCTCGATCGCCGCGAGCACCGTCTTGCGACTGCCGCTGCCGCGGGCCGATGCCTTGCCGGTAGCGGCCGGTGAGGCCGTTCGCGCCGTGGGTTCGATGCGGTTGACCTGCCGCGCCTCGCGCTCGCTGCGCAGCCAGGCCATATCGCTCGGCAGGGGTTCGTAGCCGATCGTCCTGACGCCGCGCAGCGAGGCCTCAAACCACACCATGCGCCGGAACTCCTCGTGGCCGGAGACGCGCAGCGCCTTCCAGTCGCGCGCCTCGGCGACGTCGACCATCGACCGGGCGACCGACGGGCTGTTGGTGTCGGTGGCGAGACGGAAGGTGGACTCGGTGAACGCCACGCGCGAGGTGTCACCGCGGAACCGGTACTCGGTCTGTCCAACCGGCTTGTCGCCGATCGACACCATTGCGCGCTTGATGACGTAGCGTTCGTTCAGCGCCGCTTCGAGCCGGACCACCAGGGCGCCTCGCTCCGCCTCCGCATCGATTCGAGCCACGACCGCATCAGCTTGCACGGCCGGCGCGACAGGCGTGAGGGGCACGACTTTCGCCGATCCCTTGCTCGCTGCCTTGTTCTGGGCGGCCGTGGCATCGCGGTCGCGTGCCGGCTCCGCGGGTTCCAGCCACGGCGGACGCTGCCAGGCGCCGTCGGCCTTGTGCACGAAGCTGCGCTGGCCTTGCGCGTCGATGGCGGTGAAGCGAAGCGCGCCCACGCGATCGGCCTTGACGACCATGTCGTCGAAGCTCTTCGCGTGGTAGATGAGGTCGGTCGTCGCGTCGCGCAGCTCGAAGCGCGGGCCTTCCGCCGGGTCCGGCGTCTGGAATGTTGCCTTCGCGACCGCAGCGCGGTCGCTCGGCTCGACGGTGCCACCCTTGCGGGTCCATGCAGGCGAGTCATCCATGTGCTGCCTCCGTTCGGTTGCGCGGCACCTGCCGCTAGGCGGTCATTGCAGTCATTGCGAGATGCCCCGCTGCGCGAGGGCCGCGTCGAGCGCACCGGCGGCAGTGACCACCGGCGCGACGCGGTAGATCTCGATCTCGACCCGGCGGTTGAGCGTGCGACCGCCAGCGGTCCCGTTGTCGGCCGCGTGGTCGCCGACGGGCTGCCAGGTCGTCCGGATGCGCGCGCGATCGATGCCGGACTGCACCAGCCACGCCTCCACCGCCGCCGCACGCTGGCGGGCGATGGCACCTTCCGCCAGCGACTCGGCGGTCCCATCCGTGCGACCGCGCAGGACGACCAGCGGCGCTCCACGAGCTTCGTCGACGATGCGGGTGGCATCCGCGTCGGGCACGTTGACCTGTGTGCTGCCGAACGCGAAGAGCACCGGCACGAGCAGGTTGCGCTTGAGCTTGTCCTGTTCGGCGGCGTTGGCCTCGATGCCGCGCACCAGCAACTGCTGTTGCTGGACCATCCGTGCGACCGCGTGACTGCTGGCTTCGGCGCTGCGAACGCTCTCCGTCGCCAGGATGCGGGTGTTCTCCAAGTCGCTGCGGCATGCCTGCAGTTCGACCGCCATCGCGGTGTTCACAGGGCGCCGCCGCGATTCATCGACGGTCGGCGGCTTGGGCGGCGAGCTGCAGGAAGAGAGCACCAGCAGCCACGGCAGCCACGGCAACAGCAGGAAGGGTCGGGTCATGGCGTCACCTCTTCGGTTGGGCGGGGTTCCGGGTTGGACTCGGGATCGTCGGGCGGCTCGTCGAGCGCTTCCACTCGCACCTCCTCGACGACACCGCCGGCAACCTCGCAGACTCGCGTGGCGTTGTTGAAGAACTGGTCGACCATGGCTCCAGCGTCCACATCGCTCTTGGCCGAAGCGAAGTCGGGCAGGTTCGGGTTGTCGAGCGCGAGCTGTTCGAGCCGCAGCCCTTGGTCGGCGCCGATCTCGTCGGGCGCCCAGGCCCAGCGGCGTTGCACCTTCGCAAAGTGCAGGTCCATGTCCATCGGTGGCACCGCCGGCGGCGGCAACATACGCGCCTTGAACACCTTCTCGCGGTGGTAGCGAATCTTCTCGCCGAGGATCGGCTTGCAGTTCTCCAACACGATCACCAGGCGCTCCGAACCGAGTTCCTTGAACTCCTGCGGCAGCAGCAGCGCGCGCCGCTGCTCCGACTCGTTGCGGCTGACCGTCGTGTGCCCGTGCCCGCTGAACGATCGGCTTCTTCCGCGCGAAGTCGCCCGCTCGGTGAAGTGCCCGAGCATCGCGCTGTACTCATCGGCGTCGCGCTGCTCGCGCGGCGCATAGAGGATCTGCAGCCCGTGGTTGGTGGCGAAGGTCCGCGCTTCCTTCTCGCCGTAGACCGCATCGAGCTGCGACATCGCCTGCACCACGGTGAGCAGCCGCAGGTTGTAGCCGGCGAGAAAGGCGGCGGCCGAGCTGATGACGCCCACGCGGCCCATCGCCGCAAACTCGTCGTTGACGAGCAGGCACTGCACCGACAACGCCTTGTCCTGCGCCGGCAGCATGCGCGTGTTCAGGCTGACGAGCTGCGAGAAGAAGAGGTTCAGCAGCGGCCGGGCGTTGGCCAGCCGGTTCGGTGGGATGCGCACGTAGATCGACATGCGCCGCTGCCGCACGTCCTCGAGCCGGAAGTCGTCTGCGCTCGTTGCCGCATCGACCACCGCATCCGCGAAAATCACCAGTGGCGCGTTGAACGTCGAGACGATGCTCGACAGCGTGTTCTCGGAGTTCGACAGCAGCCGCTGCAGCGCATCGACGCATTCCTCGGACAGGGGCTTGCCGT
This sequence comes from uncultured Burkholderiales bacterium, assembly GCA_902826345.1. Classification (GTDB taxonomy): domain Bacteria; phylum Pseudomonadota; class Gammaproteobacteria; order Burkholderiales; family Burkholderiaceae_C; genus CADEEN01. The sequence goes on from CADEEN010000178.1 coordinate 6,204, forward strand.
CCTCGGTGCGCTGCTTGATGGCCGCGGTGAAGTGGTCCTTCAGCGGCTGACCCTTGCCCGAGGATTGCCGAAGCATCTCGCCGATCGTTCGCGGCAACTCCGGCGTCTCCAGCAGGTACAGCCCGATGCCGAGGAACAGGTTACGCGCCTGGTCGTTGAAGAAGGCTTCGGAGGACGTGCTACCGCCGTCGTTGGGGAAGAACACCTGCCCGATCGTGAGCAGGTCGCCGACGCGGTGCAGCGGGCTCGTGCGCATCGTGCTCAGCGGGTTCCAGCGGTGGCTGCGCGCGCCTTCGTCGAAGGGTGAGAAGGCATAGACCGCCTGGCCGTGCGTCGCCCGGTAGCCGGCCGTCACGTCGAAGTTCTCGCCCTTGATGTCGAGCACTACGACCGAGTCGGCCCAGTTGAGCAGGTTGGGGATCACGACCCCGACGCCCTTGCCGCTGCGCGTCGGTGCCGACAACATCACCGAGAGCTGACCGGGCAGCGCGAGGAAGCGCCTGCCGTACCGTCCGACCAGGATACTCGGCGTGCTGCCGGTGTCGCCAGTCAAGCCCATGCGTGCCACTTCTGCGACCGTCGCGAAGCGAGCGTCGCCGTGCAACGCCCTGTGTGGACGGGCCGCTGCGAACAATGCTGCGGGAAGCAACACCAGCAGGCCGCCGCCGCTGACGACCATCGACGCCACGAGCGACTTGCGTAGCCGGCTGTCGTCCGCGTAGAGCTGCCAGTAGTGCGAGATGCTGGCGAAGCGCGCCTGCCTCGGGTCGGCCTTGTTCAGCACCAGGAACAGCACCGCTGACAGGTAGATCGCGGCGCAGGCCAGGCCGACAATGCAGAGGATTGCGAGCAGCGCCGCCGCGACCTTGCGCGGCATTGGCCAGGACGCCATCGACAGAGCGGCAACGCTGCTCATGCATCGACTCCCGTGGCGGCTCCCATCGCATCGTCCCAGCGACCGAGCCGCTGCCGCCGCGGCTCATAGAACAGCTCGGAGATGAAGCGCCCGCGCTCGTCGCGATCGAACTGCACGATCACGTCAATGACGATGCCGAGCAGCCACTTGATCTCGTTCATGCGCAGGCCGTGGCCGCCACCGCTCTCGCGGATCATCAGCGACATCTGTTCCAGCGCCAGTGCGCAGCTGCCCGCGTGGACGCTGGTGAGGCTGCCCGGGTGCCCCGAGGCCGCCAGGCGGACGAAGTAGAAGCACTCGTCGCCGCGGACCTCGGCGAGGAAGATGCGATCGGGTTTCATGCGGAGACACGCTTCAAGCAGCGACTTCGCCGTCACGCGTGCCGTTCCTTGCGCATCCTTACTGTAGAAGAGGTGAACCACGTTTGGGTGATTCGGCAGCGTCAGCTCGGCGGTGTCCTGAATCGTGATGAGCCGTTCGTGCTTCGGCACTTCCTCAACCAGGCCCTTCATGAAGGTGGTCTTACCCGAGCCAGTCTTGCCGCTGACCACGATGGTCTGGTGCCTGCGCACCGCCAGGCGCAGGAACTCGGCGTAGCGGCGGGCTTCCTTGAGCGCGACCAGCTCTTGCTCGAAGGGCAGCAGCTCGCTCGATGCGGTGCGTGTCACGGTCGCGGTGCGCTCGAAGAGACCATCGCGCTCGAAGTCATCGAGGCGCTTGATCAGGTGCGAGGGTTTGCGCACCGTGATCGAGGCGGTGCCTCGCGTCACCGCCGGCGGGATGACAAACTGGATGCGCTCGCCGCTCGGCAGCGTGGCCGAGAGCAGCGGGCGCTCCTGGTTGACCTGCTGGTCGCAGTAGGTCGCCACCGCTGTTGCGAGCGAGAGGCAGCGCTCCAGCGTCATCTCGGGCGCAGGGACCACGCGCCAGCCCTTGACGGTCTCGATGAGCAACTCGCCGGGCCGATTGACGCAGACCTCGAGCACGCCGTCGGCGTCGAGCTGCTCGCGCAACGGACGGAGGAACTCGATCACCGACGTGGCATCACCTTGCCACCCGGGAGCGGTCGCCTCCAGGAAGGCATCGATGGATTGGCCGACGCGAGGATCGCCTTCAGTCGTCATGGCCTGCGCTCCTGCGCGACTGGCACAACAGGCTGCAACTCGTACACCGACGAGAAGTCCACATCGCGCGCGACGTAGATGCCGA
>CADEEN010000179.1 GCA_902826345.1 uncultured Burkholderiales bacterium
GGCGCGTTCGGCCGCGCTCGGCTTGGCGGTGCCGATGTCCATGCCGCGATAGACCTGCGCCGAATCGACGCTGACGATCTCGACCGGCCAGCGCTCGGCAATGCGCATCGCCAGCGCGCTCTTGCCGCTTGCGGTGGGGCCGGCGATGCACAGCGGCTTCATCGCCGCGCGGCCTCGCCATGCCGGCGCACGAGCGTCCACGCCACCGCGGCGGTGGCGCAGGCCGCCGCGGCCATGCCGATGCCGAGCGGACGCAGCGTGCCGTCCAACGCCGAGCCGAGCCACAGGCCGACGCCGAAGGCGACGAAGGCGAGCACACAACCGGCCAGCGCCGACGCGACACCGGCCATCTGCGGAAACGGCCCCACCGCGCCGGCCTGTCCGCATGGCTGGTGGATGCCGTGGCCGAAGGCATAGAGCGAATGCACGAACAGCACCGCGGGCCACGGCGGCGCGGCGATGAATCCGCACACCGCCATGCCCAAGCCGCCGGCCAGCGTGAAGAACGCGCCGCGATGCACCGTGCCGACGAGGCCATGCAGGCGCAGCCAACGACGGCAGGCGAAGGTGCCGAGCAGATAGACGAACGAGCCCCAGGCCATCGCCATGCCGTACTGCGCGCTCGAAAAACCGAGCACACCGGTGTAGGCGTACGACGAGGCCGACAAGAGGATGAACAGACCGGCGTAGGTGCCGGCGACGAGCAGCGCCCAGGCGCGGAAGGTCGGGTGGGCGAGCACGGTGCGGGCGTTGCGCAGCAGCGTGGCGCCGTGCAGCGCGCTCGGGTTGCGCGCGGCCAGCGTCTCAGGCAGGCGCCAGGCCATGGTGAGCCATGCGATGGCAGCGCACACGCCCACGGCGGCGAGGCAGGCGCGCCAGCCGAACGCGCCGGCGAGCAGGCCACCGACCAGCGGCGACGCGATCGCCACCACGCCGAGGCCCGACAAGGCCAGCGCCATCACATGCGCGCCCTGGTGCGGCTCGTAGAGGTCCCGCACGATGGCGCGCGAGCACACGGTGGCCGCCGCCAGCGTGGCGCCTTGCGCGATGCGCCAGAAAATCAGCCAGGTCATGCTCGTCGCGAGTGCCGCGCCGATGCTGGCCGCGGCCATCAACGCCAGCGCGATCAGCAGCACCGGACGGCGGCCGAAGCGGTCGGCCACCGGCCCCCAGACCAGCTGCATCAGGCCGAACGCGAGGATCAGCGCCGACATCGTCATCTGCACCTGCGACAGCGGTGCGCCGAACTCGCGCACGATCAGCGGCAGCGCGGGCAGGTAGACGTCGGTCATCACCGGTTGCAGGCCGAGCAGCAGCGCCAGCAGCGTGGCGGCTTGCACGACGGTCAGCAACGGCGCTGGCGCGAGCGCCGCGCCGCTGGAGGCGGGCACGCTCAAAACGATTCGTCGCCGCGCAGGTAGCGCCACTGGCCCAGCGGAAGCTTGCCGAGCACGACGCTGCCGATGCGCACGCGCTTCAGGCCCGTGACCTCGAGGCCGACCTGCTCGCACATGCGGCGGATCTGGCGCTTCCTGCCTTCACGCAGCACGAAGCGCAACTGGTCTTCGTTGGCCCAGCTCACCTTCGCCGGCTTGAGCGGCTTGCCGTCGAGCAGCAGGCCGTGCTGCAAGGCGGCCATCGCTTCGGCTGGCAGCGGGCCGGGTTGCACGCGGCGCACGCGCACGAGGTATTCCTTCTCTACGGTTGAGTCTTCGCCGATCAGCGTGCGGGCGATGCGGCCGTCTTGCGTCAGCACCAGCAGGCCGGTGGAATCGATGTCGAGCCGGCCGGCGGGCGCCAGGCCGCGCAGCGCTCCGGTGGGCCCGTGCGAGCGGTCTTCGTTCCAGCGGTTCTGTTGCGTCACGAGCACGACGGCCGGCTCGTAGCCGTCTTCGGCTTGGCCGCTGACGTAGCCGATCGGTTTGTGCAGCAGCACCGTCATGCGCTGCAACTGCTCGCGCCGCGCGCGCGGGTCGATCTCGATGCGCACGTCGGGCAACACGCGCAGGCCGAGCACGGCGAGCTTGCCGTTGACGCGCACCCAGCCGGCCTCGATCCACTCGTCGGCTTCGCGCCGTGAGGCCAGGCCGAGCGCCGCCATGCGCTTTGAAAGGCGCTCGCCCTCCGGTGAACTGGTCGTCATCGCGTCGCCGCCACCTTCAGGTTGAACAGCTCCAACACCGCGTCGCGGTATTGCGGCTGGTTGGTTGCAGTAAGCGTGTGGTGCAGGCCGCCGTCGATCAGCACGAAGCGCTTGGGCTGCCTGGCGCGCTCGTACAGCGCACGGCCGAGGTCGGGGTGGACCATCGTGTCCAGGCCGCCGTGCACGACGAGCAGCGGCGCATTGATCTTGTCGATGTGCGCGACTGCATCGAGCCGCTGCGTGATCAGGTGCTCCAGCGGCAGCCAGCGCCACCAGGTGGTGTTGACGACATCGAGCGCCGAGGTGAAGCCGCCTTCGACGACGACGCCGGCCGCGTCGCCCGTCTCGCGGGCCAGACGCACGCCGATGGCCGCGCCGAGCGAGTGGCCGTAAAGGTAGCGCGGTGCAAGCGGGCGCTGCGCCGCCAGCCACTGCCACGCCGCGAGCGCGTCTTCATGCATCAGCGCTTCGCTGGGCAGCCCTTCGCTGCTGCGGCCGAAGCCGCGGTAGTCGATGCCGAGCACCGAGAAGCCGAGCTCGTGCATGCCGCGCATGCGCGGCGCGGACGAGCGCACGTCCCAGCGCGCGCCGTGCAGGTAGAGCATCGTCGGGGCGTCGCTGTCGGCGTGCGGCAGCCACAGGCCGTGCAGCTTGACTTGCTGTCTTTCTTGCGCCGACGCGAACTCGATCCAGACGTCGCTCATGCCCTCGGCGGCTTGCGCGCCGACGTTCCAGGTGCGCTGGCCGGGCTGGTAGATCCAGTGCCGCTGCTGCGAGTCGACGATGGCGCAACCAGCCAATGCGCACACCATGCCCAGCGCAGCGCAACCAAGCGACCGCCGCGGAACTGGCTTTGCCAGGCCGCTGGCGGTGCCCCCTTGAGGGGGAGCGGCGAAGCCGCTTCGGGGGTGGGTCATCACATGCCGAACAAGTCGGCCACCGCCTGCCGGTACTGCACCTGGCCGACGGCGTTGGTGTTGTGGTGCGTGCCACCTTCGACGAGCACGAAGCGCTTCGGCTGCTTCGCTTTCTCGTACAGCGCGCGGCCGAGGTCGGGCTTGATCAGGTTGTCGTTGCTGCCGTGCACGACCAGCAGCGGCGCCTTGACCTTCTCCAGCCGCGATGCGGCGTCGAAGCGCTGCGTGATCAGCGGGCCGAGCGGCAACCAGCCCCACTTCATCGTCGAGAAGACGTCGGCGATCGAGGTGAAGCTGCCTTCGACGATGACGCCGGTGGCGTCGTCGACTTCGCTCGCCAGCCGCACTGCGATCGCGCCGCCGAGCGAGTGGCCGAAGACGAAGCGCCGCGCCTGCGGTCGTTGCTGCGCCAACCACTGCCACGCCGCCAGCGCGTCCTCGTGCGCCAGGTCTTCGGAGGGCAGGCCCGGCGTGCTCTGGCCGAAGCCGCGGTAGTCGATGCCGAGCACCGCAAAGCCGAGCTCGTGCATGCGCCGCATGCGGTGCGCGGAAGAGCGCACGTCCCAGCGCGCGCCGTGCAGGTACAGCAGCAGGGGCGCGTCGGCGCGTTCTTGCGGCAGCCACAGGCCGTGCAGCTTGACGTTCTGTTTTTCCGCGGCCGAGGCGAACTCGATCCAGACATCGCTCATGCCTTCGGCCGCCTGCGCACCGCCCCACCAGGTGCGGTCGGAGGGCTGGAAGATCCATTTGCGCTGCTGGCTGTCGAGCGATTCGCAGCCGGCCAGGCCGCCGACGCCCAACACGGCAACCAGGAGCCAGCGCGCGAGCGTGCGGCCTTTCATCTTCATCTGCCTCTCATGAACAAGGTGTCGAGTTCGGTCAACGTGATCTGGCGCCAGGTCGGCCGGCCGTGGTTGCACTGGTCGCTGCGTTCGGTGGCTTCCATGTCACGCAGCAGCGCATTCATTTCTTCGACGGTGAGGCGGCGGTTGGCGCGCACGGCGGCGTGGCAGGCCATCGTCGACAGCAGCTCGTCGCGCGTGCGCTCGACGACGCGGCTGGCGTCGTGCTGCGCCAGGTCGGCGAGCACGGAGCGAGTCAGGGCGACAGGGTCGGCGTCGGCGAGGGCGGCAGGGCGCGAGCGCACAGCGAGCGTTTGCGACGACAGCGGCGCCACGTCGAGGCCGAGCGCGCGCAGCGTGGCGGCATGCTCCTCGGCTGCGGCGAGCTCGGCCAGCGTTGCGGCGAAGGTGGCCGGGATCAGCAGCGCCTGCGCATCGAGGCTCGTGCTGCCGAGTTGGCGTTTCATGCGCTCGTAGACGATGCGCTCGTGCGCGGCGTGCATGTCGATGATGACCAGGCCCTGCGCGTTCTCGGCCAGGATGTAGACGCCGCCGAGTTGGGCCAGCGCGCGGCCGAGCGGCCAGTCGCTGTATTGCGGTTGCGCCGTGACGACATACGGCGGCGGCGACGGCTCGCGTGCGAACAAGGTGGCCGCGGTGTGCAGCGCGAGTCCTGGCTGCGTCGGCGCTTCGTAGCGCGAGAACAGCGGCGCCACGCTGGGTGCGCTGACCGCACCGCCGCTCACCGCCACGGCGCGCGGTGTGGCCAGCGCGGCTTCGACGGCGCGGCGCACGGCCTCGTGCACTTCGCGCCCGTCGCGAAAGCGCACCTCGATTTTCGTCGGGTGGACGTTGACATCGACGCGTTCGGGGTCGATGTCGATGAACAGGGCATAGACCGGCTGGCGCGCGCCGTGCAGCACGTCGTCGAAGGCGCTGCGCACGCCATGCGCGACACCGCGGTCACGCACGTAGCGGCCGTTGACATAAACGTACTGGTGGTCGGCGCGGGCCCGCGCGGCATCGGGCGTGCCGACGCGGCCGGTGAGCATGAGTGGCCCCGCGCCGCCTTGCACGGCAACGCTCGCCGCAATGAACTCAGGCCCCATCACGTCCGCCAGCCGCGCATCACGCGTCGCCGCGGCGCGCCATTGCGTCACCAGCCGGCCTTCGTGCCAGATGGCGAACGACACGTCGGGCCGTGCCAGCGCGTGGCGGCGCACGGCTTCGACGCAATGGGCCAGCTCGGTGGCATCGCTCTTCAGGAACTTGCGCCGCGCCGGCGTGGCGAAGAAGAGCTCACGCACTTCGACGGTGGTGCCGACGGCACGCGCGACCGGCCCGGTTTCGCCGCTGCGCGCATCCAGCCGCACCGCCTGCGCCGCACCGGGCGTGCGGCTGGCCAGCGTCAGCTCGGCGATTGAAGCCACGGCGGCCAGCGCCTCGCCGCGAAACCCCATCGTGCCGACGCGCTCGAGGTCGGCCAGCGAGCCGATCTTGCTCGTCGCATGGCGGCGCAGCGCCAGCGCCAGTTCTTCGCGCGGGATGCCGGCGCCGTCGTCCTCGACGACGATCTGGCGCACGCCGCCGGCCGAGAGCTTGACCGTGATCTGCGAGGCGCCGGCGTCGAGCGCGTTGTCCACCAGCTCACGCACCACCGAGGCCGGCCGCTCGACGACTTCACCGGCGGCGATCTGGCTGACGAGCTCGTCGGGCAGCTCGCGGATCGGGCGGCGGGGCAGGTCGGCGGGTTGGGGCTGGGCGGTCATGGGCCGCTGCATTTTCGCAGGCGCCGGGATAATCGGCGCCCAACATGGAAATCATCACCTTCCTCATCGACTTCATCTTGAACGTCGATGTGCACCTTAAGGACTTCGTCGCCACGTACGGCGCCTGGGTCTACGCGCTGCTGTTCCTCATCATCTTCACCGAAACCGGCGTCGTCGTGATGCCGTTCCTGCCCGGCGACTCGCTGCTGTTCATCGTCGGCGCGCTGTGCGGTGCGGGCATGATGAACCTGCCGTTGTCGATGGCGCTGCTCGTCGTGGCCGCCATCCTCGGCGATCAGGTCAATTACAGCGTCGGCCGTTATGTCGGGCCCAAGGTCTGGCAATGGGAGCAAAGCCGCTTCTTCAACAAGGCAGCGTTCGAGCAGGCGCACGCGTTCTACGAAAAGTACGGCGGCATCACGATCATCCTGGCGCGCTTCATGCCGTTCGTGCGCACCTTCGCGCCCTTCGTGGCCGGCGTCTCGGCGATGAGCCGCGGCAAGTTCACCTTCTACAACGTCGCCGGGGCGCTGCTGTGGGTCGTCGGCCTGACGCTGGCCGGCTACCTGTTCGGCAACCTGCCGTGGGTACAACAACACCTCGACAAGATCATCTGGGCGCTGATCATCGGGCCCGGCTTGATCGCGATCTACGGCGGATGGAAGGCCAAGCGCAACGCGCAGCGCGAGGCCGAGCAAGAGGCCGCACGGATCAGCGGTTCCGCGTAAGGCTCGCGTCTGCTGCGCTGCAATAGAATCTTTTCGAATCTCAGCGTCACGGCCCCGGAACAACAAACATGTCAGACACCACCGCGGCAACCAAGCCGCGTTCCGTCTATCGCAACATCCACGTCACGGACATCCTGAAGTACCGGCTGCCGCCGGCAGGCATCGTCTCGATCGGCCACCGCATCAGCGGCGTGATGATGTTCCTGCTGCTGCCGTTCGTGGTCTGGCTGTTCGATGTCAGCCTGACTTCCGAAGTCAGCTACGAGCGCTTCACCAGCGCCTACCTGGCGGGCCTGTGGATCTTTCCGGCGTGGATCGTCAAGCTGGTCACGCTGGGGCTGATCTGGGCCTACCTGCATCACTTCATCGCCGGCGTGCGCCACTTGTGGATGGACGCCACGCACGCGGTCACCAAAGAGTTCGGCCGCGTGTCGGCGCTGGTCACGCTCGGCTTGTCCGGCATCTTGACGCTGGCGCTCGGCGTCAAGCTGTTCTTCTTCTGACCATGTCGGGCAACCACAACTTCGGATCGAAGCGCCTCGTCGTCGGCGCGCACTACGGCTTTCGCGATTGGCTGTCCCAGCGCGTCACCGCGTCGCTGATGGCGCTGTTCACCGTCGTGCTGATCGTGCAGGTGCTGTTCGGCGCCAAGCTCGGCTACCTGCGCTGGTCGCAGATCTTTTCGTCGCAGTGGATGAAGGTGTTGACCTTCATCGTCATCGTTTCGCTGGCCTACCACGCCTGGGTCGGCATGCGCGACGTCTGGATGGATTACGTCAAGCCGGTCGGCGTGCGCCTGGCGCTGCAGGTGTTCACGCTGGCCTGGCTCGTCGGCTGTTGTGGTTGGGCCGTGCAAGTGCTCTGGAGACTCTAGATGGCGTCACTCGCCAAACGAAAATTCGATGTCGTCATCGTCGGCGCCGGCGGCTCCGGCATGCAGGCCTCGCTGCGCCTGGCGCAGGCGGGGCTGAACGTGGCCTGCCTGTCGAAGGTGTTCCCGACCCGCTCGCACACCGTGGCGGCCCAAGGCGGCATCGGCGCCTCGCTCGGCAACATGAGCGAGGACAACTGGCACTACCACTTCTACGACACCGTCAAGGGCTCCGACTGGCTCGGCGACCAGGACGCGATCGAGTTCATGTGCCGCGAAGCGCCCAAGGTGGTGTACGAGCTCGAGCACATGGGCATGCCGTTCGACCGCAACCCGGACGGCACGATCTATCAGCGGCCGTTCGGTGGCCACACCGCGAACTACGGCGAGAAGCCGGTGCAGCGCGCGTGCGCCGCGGCAGACCGCACCGGCCACGCGATGCTGCACACGCTGTACCAGCAGAACGTGAAAGCGCGCACGACGTTCTTCGTCGAGTGGATGGCGCTCGATCTGATTCGCGACGCCGACGGTGACGTGCTCGGCGTCACCGCGCTCGAGATGGAAACCGGCGAGGTGCACATCCTGGAGGCCAAGATCACGCTCCTCGCCACCGGCGGCGCCGGGCGCATCTATGCGGCTTCGACCAACGCCTACATCAACACCGGCGACGGCCTGGGCATGGCCGCACGCGCCGGCCTGCCGCTCGAGGACATGGAGTTCTGGCAGTTCCACCCGACGGGCGTGCACAACGCCGGCGTGCTGCTGACCGAAGGCTGTCGCGGCGAGGGCGCGATCCTGCGCAACGACGCCGGCGAGCGCTTCATGGAGCGCTACGCGCCGACGCTGAAGGACCTGGCGCCGCGCGACTTCGTCTCGCGCTGCATGGACCAGGAGATCAAGGAAGGCCGCGGCTGCGGCCCGAACAAGGACTACATCCAGCTCGACATGACCCACCTGGGCGCCGAGACGATCATGAAGCGCCTGCCCAGCGTGTTCGAGATCGGCCACAACTTCGCCAACGTCGACATCACCAAGGAGCCGATCCC
>CADEEN010000180.1 GCA_902826345.1 uncultured Burkholderiales bacterium
CCAGCTGATGGCCGAGTTCCGCAAGCACCGCCAGTTCGAAGCGCCGTGGAACCGCAAGCTGCTGTCGCCGGTGCTGAAGAGCCCCATCCACTACTGGGTCGAAGACGACGAGATCGACCTCGAAGCGCACCTGCGCCACACCGCGCTGCCCTACCCCGGCGGCGAGCGCGAGCTCGGCGAGCTGATCGCGCGCATGCACAGCCAGCCGCTCGACCTGTCGCGCCCGCCGTGGGAGTGCACGCTGATCGAGGGCCTCGAAGGTGACCGCTTCGCGCTCTACATGAAGATGCACCACTCGCTGATCGACGGCGTCAGCGGCATGAAGCTGTTGCAGCGGCTGATGACCACCGAGCCCGAGAAGAGCCTGTCGATGCCGCCGTTCTGGGCCACCGGCCTGTCGTCGCGCGGCCCCGAGCGCGACACCAAGACGCCGACCTTTGCCAACGCCCTGGCCGGCGCGATCGACGCACTGCGCGGCCAGGTCGGCACCGTGCCGCAATTGCTGTTGGCCTTCGGCAAGATGCTGCGCCTGACCAAGGACGTCGACACCGACCTGCGCATCCCCTTCGGCGCGCCGGGCGCGACGATCAACGGCCGCGTGCGCGCCAAGCGCCGCTTCGCCACGCAGCAGTTCTCGCTCGAGCGCATGAAGGCGCTCGCCGCCGCCGCCGGCTGCACCTTGAACGACCTCGTGCTCGCCATGTGCGGCGGCGCGCTGCGGCACTTCCTCGAAGACAGCGGCGACCTGCCCGACAGCGCGCTCACCGCCGGCATCCCGGTGTCCGTGCGGCCGAAGGATGACGACAGCACCGGCAACGCCATCACCTTCATCATCGCCACGCTCGGCACCGACATCGAAGACCCGCTCGAACGCCTGACCGCCATCAGCGCGTCGGTGCAGGCGGCGAAGGCGCATGTGCAGAGCCTGCCGCGTGCGGCGATGACGCAGTACACGATCGCGCTGATGGCACCGACCATCCTCGGCCTGCTCACCGGCCTGGCGGGGCGCACGCGGCCGGTGTTCAACATCACCATCTCCAACGTGCCCGGCCCCGACAAGCCGCTGTACTTTCGCGGCGCCGAACTGCTGGCGAACTACCCGGTGTCGGTGGTCACGCACGGCCAGGCGATCAACATCACCTGCCAGAGCTACGCCGGCCATATGGACTTCGGCTTCACCGGTTGCCACAGCACGCTGCCGCACATGCAGCGCATCGCGGTCTACACAGGCGAGGCGTTCGAAGAACTGGAGCGATTGATCTTGAAGCCGCCGAAGAAGCGCGCGCCGCGCAGAGCCGCTGCGTCACGCGCGCGCAAGCCACGCAAGACGCACAAGTCAGGCGGCGATCCGGGCTGATGGCCGCCACGGCAGCCACTGCAGCAACAGCAGCAGCAAGGCCAGTACCGCCAGCGCGTTGCGCAGATCGACTCGGGTCCTGACCGGCCGCGCGAGCGCGGGAGCGCGCAGCGCGGCCTTCAACTCGTCCTCACGCAGGCGCGTGAACGACAGCCCGTTCTCGCCGGCCAACAAACGCAGATAGCCCTCGCGCAGCGACGACAAATGCTCGCTGCCGCGCGTGGCGCCGAGCGCCGCGGCGGGCACCTCGTCGCGGCCGTTCAGATCGCGATTCGGCTGGTGCGGACTGATTTGCGCCACATCGTCGGCCGCCCAGAAACCAAGCGGCCGGCCGAGCGCATCGCTCTTCGGAATCGGCGACGGCTTGGCCGCACCGACACCGACGATCACGCCCGCCACCTCGCCCGGCTTGCTCTCCAGCGGCGGGCGCTGGTTCGGATCGAGGGGAGGCGCTTCATGGCCATCGGTGACGAAGACCACCGATGGCACGCCCGGCAACTGGCGTGCAATGCCGAGCGCGCTATGCAGCCCTTTCGCCACCTCGCTGTTGCCCGACCAGGCCATGCGGCTGTCGATGCGGCCGAGCGCGTCGCGCAGCTCGGCCCGGTGCGCGCAGACCTCGACCGGCGTGAACAGCAAATACGCGCGGTACTCGGTGAAGATCGCCCAGCCGATCTTCGAGCCGCACGGCAGCGACTCGACCTCGCGCCGCAGCGCCGACTTGGCGGCGTCCAGGCGCGACACGGTGCGCCCGTCCCAGACCTCGTCCAACACGTTCATGCTCTGCGTCACGTCGAGCACCACCACGTGCTCGAAGCGCGGGCGGTCGAGCGGCCACAGCGGCCGCGAAAACGTGGCCGCCAGCAGCAGCGCTGCCGCGAGCAGGCAGGCGCTGCGAAGGTCGATGCGCAGCCGCTTCATGGCAGGCCCGGCGAGAAGCCGCGCATCGTCGTCGCCGCGCGCTCGGCACGACGCTCGGACGGCGCGGCGAGCTCGGCCTCCTCGGGGTCGGGTACCAAGCGCTGCGCGCGTTCGAGGTTGTAGCGCGCGTTCCAGTGGCCGGGATCGTGGCGCAGCAGGTCGCGGTAGTGCTCCTTGGCCAGCTCGACCAGCGCCAGCGCCTGCCCGAACTTCTCTTCGGCACGCAGCGCCACGGCCTGGCGCATCAGCAGGTTGGCGCTGTTGTAGCGCGCCGCCTGGCCGAGGATCGAATCGCCTTGCAGGCTGCCGTAGCGGATCAGCGCCGCTTCGTCGTCGCCGGCTGCGGCCAATGCGTGCGCTTGCGCGAAGCGCATCGGCGCCGGCAGGCCGGAAACGTCGGCCGGCACCGCGCCGCTCGTGATCAGCGCATTGCGGCGCTGATCGCGCCACCACAGCGCGCCGTCGGCGGCAACCGCGACGAACGCCGCGGCGAGCAGCCACCAGACCACACGCGTCGTGCGCGGCGAGATCAGCGTCATCGCCGCAACTCCAGCGCTTGCGCGGCGAGCAGCAGCAGCACACAGGCGAGCGCGATCGCGTGGCACCACGGCTCGAGATCGCGCCGCGGCATCAATTCCTGATAGAGCATCGGCAGGTTCTCCAGACGGTTGACGTCGGCGATGGCCTGGCGCAGCGCTTCGGCGTCGCCGGCTTCGTAGACGCGGTACGGCGTTTCGAGCGACTCGAAAAACCGATTCAACATCATCTCGGGCACGCTCTCGATCGCGTTCGGCGGATCGTCCGGCCCCGGGCGCAGGCCCGGGCTGTTGGCCGAGCGCAGGTAAATCCAGTAGATCGCCGCGCGCTCCTTGCGCGCCTCGTGCGACAGCCGTTCGCGCAGATCGGTGTCGATGCGGTCGCCGCCGTCGGAGACCAGCAGCACGATGCGCGAGCCGGTGTAGGGCCGGTCGGTGAACAGGTCGAGCGCCGACTCGAGCGCCAGGCCGATGTTGGTCTCCGACAGGCCGCGGCCGATGTTGCCGGCGGCGATCGCCGCTTCGATCACTTCGCCGTGGTGTGTGAAGCCGAGCACCGGCATCGGCAGCGTCGAGAAGACGACCAGCGCAAAACGGTCGTCGGGCCGCTGCGACGTGAACTCGGTGAGCAACTGGCGCGCCACCTTGCCTTTGGAGTCGCGCAGCCGCGACGCGCTCTGCGAGATGTAGAACTCCACCGCTTCGGGCCCGGTCGGGCGGCCGCCCGTCGGCGCGGCGCGCCGCGCACCGGCAAAGCCCTGGTCCATGCTGCGGCTGCGGTCGAGCAGCAGCACGATCTCGGCGCCCTTGCCGATGCGCTCGACAAAGTACTCGGGCCGGTGTGGCCCGGCGATGGCCAGCACGAGCGCAGCGATGGCCAGCACCGACAGCGCTCGCAGAGCGCGGCCGATGAAGGTGGACAGCGCATCGCGCGGCGCCAATCCGAGCCAGCCGTTTTGCTGCGGCCGGCCCGGCCGCCGCCGCAGCGGCAACAGCGCCAGCGGCAGCAGCCACAAGAGCCACGCGTCATCGAAGCTCATGTGCCGCGCTCCGCGTCGCGGCAGCGCTTGCAGAAGCCGACGAGCCACGCCGCGTCCTGCGGCTCATGCATGCCGCCCTCGAAGAACTCGCGCTGCGACAAGCGCAGGAAGCGCCGGATGTCTTGTTCGAGCGGCGCGAACGCAGCGCGCCGCGCCGTGAAGCGAGCGACGCCGTGCTCGAACAGCACTTCACCGGCGCTCTGATTCAACGCCCCATGCAACTGCCGACAGGACTCGCGCCACGGCAGCGGCGGCTGCGCATTCACACGCCGCCACGCCCGCGCAAACGGCCGCCGCTGCGCGCCCCACCACGGCAGGCCGAGATAGACGACGGCCAGATACGCGAGCAGCATGGTCAGCGATGCAGCGCCACCGAGCAGACGCCAGGCGCGCACCCGCGTATCGATCAACGGCGGCGCCGCGTCGGGCTGCAACTCGCCGAGGCCTTCGCGTGGCGACACCTCCACCGGCACCAGCGGCGCCACCGTCAGCGGCCACGAATCGATGCGCAGCTCCTGCGCGCGCGGTACGCCGTCGTAGCGCAATGTCAGCGACGGCAGCTCCAAGGTGCGCACGGCGGCAGGCGAGAGGAAGACCTGGTAGTCGAGCTCGATCTGCAAGCGCTGCGCGCTCGCCGTCTTGCGCAGCGCCCGCAGCTCCAGCGCCGTGCCGCGCGCGCCGGGCCGCGGCAGGCTGGTCTCGTCGAGCACCAGGCCGTCGGGCACCTCGACCGTGATGCGGCGCCGCACCACGTCGCCGACCTGGTGGCCGAAGGCACGTGGCTCGTCGGTCACGGCTTGCAGCGTCGCCGCCTGCGCCGCGCCGAGCGCGAGCAGAGCGACGGCAAGCGCGCAACGCTGCGTCATGCGCTGAAGTGCCGCGTCACCGCGTCGGCGTCGAACGCGCCTTCGATGAACAGCGGCGACAGGCGCTGCGCACGGAACAGCGCCAGCAAGTCGGCGCGCCGCTTTTGTGCAGCCTCCTGCCAGCGCCGGCGCAAGGCAGGCCGCCACCACAGCCACTGCCGCTGGCCGCTTTCCGGTTCGGCCATGTCGGCAAAGCCATGCAGCACGCCGAGGTCGAACTCGTCCTGCGGCCAGACCACGACGGGCAGCACTTCGTGATGCGCGAGTCGAGCGAGCACGGCGGCCACGTCGGCCAGCGGCAGGTGAAAGTCCGACACCAGAAACACCAGCGCGCGCCGCTGCGGCAGATGCCACGGCGCTTGCAACAACCCTCGTGCCGAGCGACCGTCGAGCGGCAGGCCGCGCAGCGTCGCCGCCAGCGCCGTGCCGGCACCGCGCGCGCGTGTCTGCGGCAGCAGCAGATCGCGTCGCACCACGGCATCGCAGCCGACGAAACCAAAACTGTCGCCGGTGCGCCAGGCCGACCAGGCGAGGCTTTCCACCAGATCAGCCAGCACGCC
Organism: uncultured Burkholderiales bacterium; assembly: GCA_902826345.1. Taxonomy (GTDB): domain Bacteria; phylum Pseudomonadota; class Gammaproteobacteria; order Burkholderiales; family Burkholderiaceae_C; genus CADEEN01. The sequence goes on from CADEEN010000180.1 coordinate 5,281, forward strand.
CTGCTTGTGCGACGCACCGTCAACCGCCATCGATGCCGACAGATCGGCGACGACGGCCACCGGAATCGACAGCCGCTGCTGCTGCAAGCGCACGATCCAGCGGCCGAACGGGTCGCGCAGGCTGGCGTGCACGTCGATGCGTCGCGCGTCAGGCGCGTCGTGCAAATTGGCGTGGCCGCGAAACTCGAAGCCGTTGCCGCGATGACGGCTGCGGTGGTGCCCCGGCGTCTGGCCGCGCGACGCGCCGGCGATGCGGTAGTGCAGCTCGTGAACTGTCATGCCCATGGCTCACCGCGACGAGGTCTGTTCAAGCGTACGCCGCGGATCGGGCTTTGCCCGGCCGCTGGCGTTGCCCCCTTCGAGGGGGAGGCGGCGAAGCCGCTTCGGGGGTGGTCCATGCTACGGCGCTGCCACCTGGCCGACGATCGCGCTCATCAGCAGCGGCGAAATCTCATGCCGGCGCATCTCGTACACCGGCTGATAACAAAGCCGATGGGCGATCGTCTCGACGAACACCGACTGCACGTCTTCCGGCGTGACGTGGCTGCGCCCTGCCAGCCATGCCGCCGTGCGCGCCGCGCGCAGCAGCAGGCTCATGCCGCGCGGGCTGGCGCCGGCGAGCATCAGCGTGTCGATATCCACGTCGGACAGCCGCACGCCGAACTGGCCCGGCTCGGCCGTGGCGCGCCACAGCGCCAGCGCGTAGCGCTGCAGCGCCTCGCTGGCCTGCACCTGCTGCTGGATCGCTGCGGCCACGCCGTTCAGCTCGCGGTGATCGACCAGCGCCGGCGTCAGACCGCCGATGAGGCGCTCGCTGTCGTGAAAGCGCGCGTCGAAGACGAGCTGCCGGCGCTCGTCGTCGCTGGCCGGCGCATCGATCGTCACCTCCATCATGAAGCGGTCGCGCGCGGCCGAAGAGATCTCGAACGTTTCCTCGCGCTCGACGCGGTTGCGGTCGGCGAAGACCAGCAGGTGCGGCAGCGCGACCTCGCGGTTGAAGGCCCAGACGCTGCGCTCGGCCATCGCGCGCAACAGCAGCGCATGCACCTGCGGCCGCGCGCGGTTGATCTCGTTGAAGAAGAACACCGCCAGGCCGTCGCCGTGGCGCACGAGCGGCCCGGCCTCCACGGCAGGGCGGCCGTCGGCGCTGATGTAGGTGTAGTAGACGAGGTCGGCCGGCATCAGATCGACCGTGCCTTCGGCGCGCGCGAACGCGCCGCCGAGCACTTGCGCAAAGGCGCGCAGCAACGTCGTCTTGCCGACGCCGACATCGCCCTGCAAGAGCACATGGCCGCGTGAGAAGACGGCCGTGTTGATGAGCCGGATGGCGCGCGCCTGGCCGATCACGGCGCGCGCCACTTCGGCCTCGACGGCCAGGGCGCGCTGTCGCCAGTCGGCCAGCCCTTCTTCACTTCGGTTCATGCACTGCCTTCGGTTGCCGTTGCGCAGCGCGCCAGCGTAGCCCGCAGGCAAGCAAGAGCCAAGCCTCACGGACGCAGGCAGCGCGCGCAGCCGCATCGCACAGCGGCGGCGTCCGCCGATGAAACACTGTGTCTCACAGGCGCTGCATCAGTTTTGGCGCAGCGTGTCCGACGGCTTGTTTGACGCGGGCCAGGCGTTGGCCAACGGCGTGCTGCGACCGCGAAGTTTCCCTAACGCCGCGGCTCGCATCGATCACGCGTCGCACTCCGAGATGCTCCATGTTGAACTATTGCCGAACGCCGATTCAGGGTTTGTCCCCGCTGCGTAACCGCATTTCGATCGATTCGCCTGCACCGCGCACACCCGCGCCAGACGCGGCCCGCGAAAGCGGTTCGAGCAGGCGCAGAACTTGCGGTTTGCTCGTCGCCGAGTTTTCGAGGGCATGGGCTGTTCGCTCATCCTGGTCGCGCCTGTGCCCGGACTCTGGTCATCCACCCCGTAAGGAGACATCGATGCGAATTCCTGGGCAAGCGAAACGACCCTTGTGGTCGCGTATGGGCATGGTGCTGCTCGCGCTGCCGACATTGGCCGTGGCCAATGCCGACGTCGAGAAGAACATCGCCAACTCGAAGAACTGGGCCATGCAGGCTGGTGACATGTTCAACCAGCGCTACAGCAAGCTGAAGCAGATCAACACCGGCAACGTCGGCAAGATGCAGGTCGCGTGGACCTTCTCCACCGGCGTGCTGCGCGGCCACGAGGGCTCGCCCCTGGTGATCGACGGCAAGATGTACCTGCACTCGCCGTTCCCCAACAAGGTCTTCGCGATCGATCTCGACACGCAGAAGATCATGTGGAAGTACGAGCCGAAGCAGGACCCGGCCGTCATCCCGCAGATGTGCTGCGACACGGTGAACCGCGGTCTGGCGTATGCCGAAGGCAAGGTCTTCCTGCAGCAGGCCGACTCGAACCTGATCGCGCTGGATGCCAAGACCGGCAAGCTGGTCTGGTCGGTGAAGAACGGCGACCCGAAGCTGGGTGCCGTCAACACCAACGCGCCGCACGTCTTCAAGGACAAGGTCATCACCGGCATCTCCGGCGGCGAGTGGGGTGTGCGCGGCTTCATTGCCGCCTACAACCTGTCCGACGGCAAGCTGGCCTGGAAGGGCTACAGCGTCGGCCCCGACGCCGAGATGCTGATCGACCCGGCCAAGACCATGACCTGGACCGACGGCAAGATGGCGCCGGTGGGCGCCGACTCGTCGCTGAAGACCTGGAAGGGTGACCAGTGGAAGATCGGCGGCGGCACGACCTGGGGTTGGTTCAGCTACGACAAGGCCACCAACCTGATGTACTACGGCACCGGCAACCCGTCCACCTGGAACCCGGCGCAGCGACCCGGCGACAACAAGTGGACGATGACGATCTTCGCCCGCGATGTCGACACCGGCATGGCGAAGTGGGTCTACCAGATGACGCCGTTCGACGAGTGGGACTTCGACGGCATCAACGAGATGATC
>CADEEN010000181.1 GCA_902826345.1 uncultured Burkholderiales bacterium
TCCGCCTCACCGCGTTGGTCGCGCTGCGACAGGCCGTGGCACGACGCGCAGACGCGCACCTCGCCGGGCTGGAACGACAGCCAGTAGCGCTCGCGCACGACGCCGTCGGTTCCTTCTTTGGCATCGCCGACGCCCGCTTCGATGAGCTGCCAGGTCAGCGCGCGGCGCGCCGGCGCCAGCGCGGCCATCGAGCCGTCTTCGGCCAGCCGCACCGCACCGGCCGGTCCATTCGCCGGCGGCGGATTCACCGGCGTGCCGCCGAGCACAGCCGAACGCATCGGCTGCGCGAGCACGCGGCGGCCGCGCGACGGATCGTCCTTGATGCCGCGCAATTGATCGCCCTGGAAGAACTGCAGGTGATCGACGTCGAACAGCGGCGCGGTCGAGTCGCTGCCGTTGCCTTGTTTGGCCACGGTGCCGGTGCCGCTGCCCTTGATGCGCAGGTTGAACGGCTGCTGGCGGTCGAACGCGTCGCGCCGGGTGACGTTGCGGCTGACGAGCAGCGCCAGCTCGTGCCGCTTCATGAAGTCGATGAACTCCTGCGGCTCCACGCCGGCCTGCGCGAACATCGCTGCCTCGGGCGCCGCGAGCGCCTCGGTGTGCGTCAGGGGCGGCACCGCGCGCTCGCGCACTTCCACGGCATCGAGCTCCCACAGCGTGGTCTCGGCGCTGCTGCTGCCGAGGCGCTTTTTCAGCCCCGGCGTCAGCAGGCGTTGACCATCGGCGCCGAGGTGCGCGCCGATCGGCCGCAACCATTGCAGCCGCCAGTCATAGACCACGTTGCCGCCGCTGCTGGCGGTGGCTGTCTTCGACGACACGCTGGCCAGCACGCGGCCGTCGCTCGTCGGCAGCGGGCTGCGGTACAGCGCCGGACCGCCGGCGTTGCGTGTCGACGGCGCGGTGACGAGCTCGACGCGCATGTCCTGCGGCGCCACGCCGGGGCCGCCTTTGAGCCGCAGCACCATGCCGCCGCCATGCGTGCCGAACTCGGGCGCGGCCACGGCCAGGTAGCTGCCGGGCCGCAGCGGGTCTTCGCGCAGGTAGTGGAACGAGTCGAGCTTGAGGCCGCTGCTGGCGATGCCGCTGTTCGCGCCCGACGCGCCGACGAGATCGGACAAGCCGGCGCCGCTGCGTGCGGCGTGGCCGTAGATGCCGAACTCATGGCGGCCGATGTGGTTCAGCGTTTCGTGGCCGGTGCCGTCCTGGTGCAGCATCCACGGCAGGAAGATGTTGAAGCGCAGTCCGGCGATCGTGCCCGAGCGGTCGAGCTTCTCGGGGAACACTTCGTGGATCTGCGTTTGCGCGCCGCTGATCGGCTCGCGCTGGGCCGCCGCCGATTCATCGCGGAAGTTGAACAGACCGAAGCCGCCGCCGGCCTGCTGGTCGCGCTGCAGATGGTCCCAGTTGGTGAAGACGATGCGGCCGAAGCTGTCGATGCTCGGCCGGAACGAGCCGCTCGGCGCGTGGTTGAGCAGGCTGATGTCACCACTGGCCACGTCGAGCCGCCACAAGCCGCTGACGGTGGGTTGCTCCTCGTACTCGTCGAGTTGCGGCCAGAGGTGTTTGTGCTGCGCATCGGCCCCGGCGCGTGGCGTGTCCGAGGCGAAGACGATGCGTCCCTGACTGTCGTACGTCGGCTGCACGTGGTTGTACTGCGCCGGCTGCGGCAGGCGGCGGATCGAGACGGTCTGCCCTTCGGCGATGCCGGTCACCTCGAACAACTGCCAGCGCGCCGCGCCGGAGGTGCCCTGCACCATGCTGAAGACGGCGCGCTGCCCGCTCCAATGCACCGCCGGGTCGCGCACGGCGATGCCTTGCGCACCGTTCTGGTCCTGCCCGCTCGGCACGCCGTAGCCGGCCTCTGCGGTCAGGTTGCGCAGCACCGGCGCGCCGTTCGCGCGCGGGTAGGCGATCCACAGATCGCCGCCGCGCGGCGCGGCGCCGGTGTGCGTCAGGTGCAGACAGAAGGTGGAGGTGATCTTGCAGAAGGTGTCGCCGCTGACCGGCGCCTGCGTGACGAACATCACCGGGCCGGCGTTGGGCGACGGCGGCACCGGCTCGGGCGGGGGTGCGACGACGTCGTCGGCCGGCGGCAGCACAGGCGGTTCATTGGGAGAAGGCGTCGCCGGTGGGGTCGGGGTCGGCGTTGGCGTCTCGACGGGTGAGCCCGCCGGTGGTGCTTCGCCGACGGTGTCGCCCGGCGGCGAGGCGGCCTGGCCGTCTTCGCGCGTCCCGCCGCAAGCGGCCAGCGCGAGCGCCAGCACGGCAAGCCCCGCACGGCGTCGCAGTGAAGTGGTGTTCATGTCGTCCCGTCTCCCATGCCCATTTGGTGGCGGCAGTGGAGCGCGCGACATGCCAACACGTCTTGCGCAATCGCGACGGCGGCGTGATGGGCTGCACGAGAGCGCGCTTTGATTTCGGCGCTGTGGCGCGGCGCACGAGCGGCGACGCAATTGTTCAAGACGCGATGGCGCGGCTGCGCAACCATTTTTGAATGCACCACACCACGACGACACCCCTGCTTCGTCACGCCGCCGCGGCGTGTCTGCTCTTGTCTTTTGCCGCGTGCGGCGGCGGCAGCAGCGGCAACACCCAAGCGCCAAGCACGCCGCCCCCGTCGAGCGGGCCGCCGGATGTGCCCGACGTACCCAACACGCCCGGCGCACCCGGTGTGCCACCTCCCCCACCGCCGTCTTCGCCGATCGACGAACCCCAACGGCCGCTGGCCACCTACCGCGTCGGTCCGTGCCCGGCCGGCAGCACCTGCCCCGGCACGGCGTTGGCGTCGCTCGGCGATGCCGCCGCTGTGGTCACACCCGGCGACGTGGTCGACGTGTATGCCGCCGCCACGCCCTACCCGCCGGTGCGCTTCGTGCGCGCCGGCACGGCCGACAAGCCGATCCGCTTTCAAGGCGTGGCCGTCGACGGCCAGCGCCCGCTGATCCGCGGCATGAGCGGGCCGCACGGCCACGCGGTGCACTTCAGCGGCTCGCACCACATGGTCTTCGACAACTTCGAGGTCAGCAACGGCATCGACCGGCTGGCCGGCGGCACGCTCGACAGCTCGCTCTACAGCGCGCAGCAATGCGTGCGCCACGAGGCGCACGACATCACGCTGGCGCGCAGCAAGATCTTCGCGTGCCCGAACAACGGCATCTTCGGCACCGACGAAAGCTCGGGCAGCCTGACGCTCGACCGCGTGGAGATCACGCGCAGCGGCTGCGTGCAGCCGCCGATGAGTTGCGGCAACAACAAGCACCCGCTGTACGTCGCCACCGACCCGGCCGCCTACCCGGACGCCGTGCTGCGCATCGTCGATTCCCACGTGCACGGCAACATCGCCGGCGAGGGCCTGAAGATGCGCGCCGGCCGCGGCGAGATCCACCACAACTGGATCGAGGTCACCGGGCCGCATGAATACCGCGCGCTGGCGCTGTACGGCTTCGACACCAGCACGCAGGCCAGCCTGGCCGAGCCGATCCACCACGACGTGATGGGCAACGTGCTGATCGTCGATGCCACCACGTCGTCGGCCAACGCCGTCGTGCGACTCGGCAGCGACCGCAGGGCCAGCGACGACCACGCCAACACCCACGGCCGCGCGCGCTTCGTCAACAACACGGTCGTCGTCAACGGCGGTCATGGCGTGCCGGTGCTGTGGTTCTTCGGCCGGCCCGAAGGCGCGATGGCGTTCAACAACCTCGTCGTCACACCCGGCGGCGGCGCGGTGACTTTCTTGAAAGAAGGCAGCGGCAGCGACCTGCGCTGGGCGGCGGCCGACGCGAATGCGCGCGTGATGGCCTCGCACAACGTGCTGCCCCCAGGCTCGCGCGTGCTGACGCTGCGCTCGGGTGCGAACTTCGGCCTCGACGACGCCGCGCCTGCAGGCTACGACTGGTCGAGCTGGATCGGCGCTTCAACGCCCTTGCCCAGCCTGACCGGCGTGCGGCCACCGAACGCCGACACGCTGCGACCGCCGCCAGCATCGTCGCTGCACGGCGCCGGCACGCTGGCGACGAACCCGGCGCGCCATCCGTTCGAGCCGGCCGCCAGCCCGCGCGGCTTCGCGCTGCCCGGCGTCAACACGCTGCCGGCGCGTGAAGCGGTCGAGCCCGGTGGCGTGCAGCGCGGCGCGTTGCGCAGCGACAGCGCCGCACCCACGCCAGGCGCCTACCGATGACACTGCTCGGCAGCGCCGGGTCGGCGCCGCCGATCGGCATGCGCGTTCTGCCCGAGCGAGAACTGCCGACGCGACTGATCGACGGCCTGTTCGCCATCCGCCTCGAGCCCACGGAGCGTGCGCACGAAGGCCGCCTGTTGCCTTACGACAGCCTGATGCTCACGGTCTGCCTGCCGCACCCCTCGTCGCCGCCGGCCGAGGCCGGCCACCGCAATTGGCTGTGGCCGCTGCACACGCGCGCCGGCCGCTGGCGCACCTGCACGCCGGGTTGCATCACGCTGATGGCGGTGCTGAAACCGCCGACCGCGTTGGCGCTGATGCGCCAGGTGCGTCTGGGCGAATTGCCGGCGGAGATGGCGAGCACATCACCCAGCGGGCGTGTGCCGCTGTCGGCGCTGGTCGGCGCGCGCGCGAGCAACACGCTCGACGCGGCGATCGACGCGGCGCCGGGCCTGGCCGAACAACTGCTGGCGCTGGCACGCTGGATCGAGGACGAAACCGTCGGCTGGCTGCATCTCGACACGACGCTGCAGCACCTGTGCGAAGCGCTGCTGGCGCTGCGTGAGCACAGCGGTGAGTCGATCGCCGACGTGGCCGCGCGGGCCGGCTTCAACCGGCGCTGGTTCGAGCGCGAGTGCGCGCGCTGGCTGGGCGCCTCGCCGAAGCAGTTGCAACTGGCGGCCCGGTTCCAGCAGGTGATGCGGCTGCGCTGGCGCGGCATGCCCGCGGCGCAGATCGCCGCCACGCTCGGCCTGGCCGATCAGGCGCACCTGTCACGCAGCGTTCGCCAGGCCAGCGGCCTGACGCTGACGGCGCTGCACGGCACCGACGTGGCGCCGCTGTCGCGCGCCTTTCGCATCGCCACCGGCGGCGCGCACGTGTTTGCCTGAGGGCTCGCGCGGTCTGTTTCTCTGCCGCTGGCGAGATGTTGAGCGACCCTCCAAGCGGCCGCCGCGGATCCGGCTTTGCCGGGCCGCTGGCGGCGCCCCCTGGGGGGAGGCGCCGAAGGCGCTTCGGGGGGGCCTTCACGGCATCGTCGGCAACTCGCGCGTCTTCAACTGCGACCACAGCGGCAGTTGATCGTCGGCATGCGGCGAGCGTGCATCGGTGCTCTGCGAGTACGTGAGAAAGCCTTCGCCGCGCGTCGGGCCGTCGCCGAGGGTGACGATCTGCAGGTACGACGTGCCTTGCCACGGTGCGTAGCGGCCGGCGGCGAGTGGCCGCGAGGCGGTCTTGTTGAGCACGCCTTCGATCTCTTCGCCGCCGCCGATGGCGTAGCGGGTGCCGCCGGCCTCGATGAACTGCACCTCACCGAGCGGCGCATCGAGCGCCACGTTCTGCGCTTGCAACGCGAGGATGGCGTCACCGAGCGCGGCGTCGATGGCGGCGCGCATGGTGGCATCGAGCCCGCGTGGCGTGGCCACCGGCTGCGCAGGATCGAACGGCGTGCCGAAGACGCCGCCGGGGACCTTCGACAGCCGCGACCAGATTTCGCGGAACAGCACCGCGCCGCGCGCCGCCGTGCGGCTCGTGCGGTCCCACGCCGTCAGCGTGGCGATCGCGGCCGCGGCGTCGACCTGTGTGCCGTCGCTTGCGGTGACCGTTGTGGCGCCGCTCTGCGCGATCATCGCCAGCAGGTCATCGAGCACCAGCCCTGCGGCGAAGTTGTCGTAGCGTGACCAGAGCGTCAGCAATGCCTCGGCCGAGATCTTGTTGTCGGCAGCCTGGGCCAGCCGGCCCTCTATCAACGTCAAGCCCGCCCGCGTGCGCAGACTTTGCGGCCTGCCGATCTGCCCGAGCAGCGGCGACAGCGTGGTGTCGAAGCTGTGCTTCGGGTTCGTCAGCCAGTAGGTGTCGTTCGAGTTGGCGACATAGTCGCTGCGGATCACCGACGGCAGCCGGTCCGCGGCCAGCAGGCGCTCGCCGCTGGGCACGTCGCTGCGAGCCCAATTGCAGGCCGACTTCGAACCGTCGAGCACGGCGATCGACGCTGCCGCCAGCAAGGTCGGGCCGATGACGCTCGGGCACTGGGCGAGCAGCGCGGTCTCGACATTCGCCACGGCGGACAAGTCGCCGTAGAGCACGTCGCCCGCGCGGTCGGACGCGATCGTGTTCACGTACGGGATGCCGCGCGCCGTGGCCAGCACATCGCGCAACTCGCGCACGTCACGCGCCTTGCCGGCGGCCAGCCACGTCGTCACGGCGCGGTTGTTGTCCAGGTTCACGTCCTGCAGCGCGTAGGCGCGCGCCGGGCTCCACGTCGCGCCGAGTTGCGGGTGCACGAACAGCGGACCGAACTCGGTGCGGTAGAAGCGCCGCGTGGCCGTGCTGCCGTCGGCCAGCGGCACGCTGACATCGACGGCCGTCATCGCCTTCTCTGCGCCATCGACGAGGTAGGTGCGCGGGTCGCCCGGCTTCAGCGCGAGCTCGTGCAGCGTGAAGCGGCTCGCCGTGGAGACGGTGTGCGTCCAGGCCACGTCCTTGTTGTAGCCGAGCACGACCAGTGGGATGCCGAGCATCGCCACGCCGCTGACGTCGATCTGGCCGGGCACCGTCATCCGCGTTTCGTACAGACGTTCGATGCCGGCGTACGGGAAGTGCGGGTTGCCGAACAGCACCGAGCGGCCTTGCGCCGCATCGACCACATCGCGGCCGAAGGCCCAGCCGTTGCTGGCGAGCAGGCGCGGCGGCAGCGCCTGCCGCACCTGCTCGGCCGAGGGCGTGGCGGGCTTGCTGCGTGCGAGCGTGGTGCGCCTGGACGCGGCCGCGGTCGTCACCTCGGGAGGCGTCGGCGCCATGGCGAGCTGCTTCAGGAAGGCGACGCTGCCGGCGCGCGTCAGGCGGTCGGTGATCACGCGGTACAGATCGATGTCGGAGAGCGCGCGCGCGTAGGCGCGGCAGGCCGGGTCGAGCTGATCGGTGGGTGTTGTCATGAAGTACTGGTTCAGGCCGGCCAGGTAGCCGCGCAGCATCGCGCGCGTGTTCTCGTCCGAAGCCTCGTGCACGGCGCGTGCGCGCTCGCTGTCGATGACGAAGCGGTGATAGAAATCCGAGTCGATGTTCTTCACCGGCGGCGTGATCGGCTGGTACTCGTACAGCGTCTCGGCGCCGAACAGCCGCGCGCGATCGCCGTTGACGGTGACGACGTTGTCCTGCACGAGGCAGAAGTTGTCGGCGGCATACGCCAAGCCCAGCCCCTTGGCCGCGCCTTCGAGCGAGGCCGAGGTGACGTGCGGCACGCCGACGGCGTTGCGCTCGATGGTGAAGGCCGTGGGGTCGGCGGGCGGTTGTGGATCGGCGTCGTCGTTGTCGCCGCCGCAGGCCGCGGCCAGCAGCGCGGTGAGCCCTGCGCACAGCAGTGTGGAAGAGCGGGAAGCGAACGGACGGGGGGATGGCTGCATGTCGTGCGGTGGTGGTGGAGGGGTGCGCGCCACGAGCGTCGGCCCGCGTGCGAGCGGCGAAGTCTGCGCAAGCGCGGGGCGCTCGTCTTGCACTCGCGCGACATGTCGCACAACGTGTCGCACACGTCGCGAGCGGGCGGCGGGGGCGCCTGCGCTATCGTTCTGCTGTCTCGACCATCGTCGTTTCGCAGCGCCTGGGTGCGTCCGACAACCTGTACGAGTGGCGCGCCTGGCCGGCGGCCCTGGTGCTGTTCATACTCGGCACGCGCGTCGCCAGCGGGTGGCGCGTGCCGCATGCGGTGGGTCTGCCGGCCACCCTCGCCGGCCTGCTGCTGCCGTTAGTCAACCGTCCGGCGCTGTGGTCCGACGGCGCGTGCCTGCGCTGCGATCCACAGTTCGTCGCGCAACCGATGGTCGGCGGCTACGGTTTCATGCCGCTGTACTTCGTGCAGGAGATCCTGGCCGTGTTCGGGCTGCTCTGGCTGGCGCGTCTGCTGGCGACGACGTCGCTGGCCGGCGCGCTGGCCTGGGTCGGCCGGCGCTCGCTGCCGCTGCTCGTGCTGCACGGCTGGCTCGTCCTGTCGGCTTACGGCGTGGTGGCTTTTCT
>CADEEN010000182.1 GCA_902826345.1 uncultured Burkholderiales bacterium
GTGGCGGTGGCGGTGGCGGTGGCGGTGGCGGTGGCGGTGGCGGTGGCGGTGGCGGCGAGGGCGTGGACCCGGGCACACCACCGGTGACGCCGATCCCGGAGCCGGCCACCTGGGCCAGCCTCATCAGCGGTCTGGCGCTGCTGGCGTTTCTCGTGCGCCGTCAGCGGCGCGGCGCAGCGGCCGGCACGCCGAAGTGCGCGACCCAGAAGCGCTCGTAGCGCGAGCCACGGCGCTGCACGCAGGCCAGGCCAACATCGCGGTACTCGGGCTGCATCAGGTTGGCGCAATGCGACGGGCTGGCGAGCCAGGCCTGTAGCGTGTCACCGATGTCGTTCTGGCCGGCGGCCAGGTTCTCGCCGGCGCCTGCCGCCGCATAACCGACGCTGCGCAGCCGCACGCCGAGGCCGCGGTTGCGCGAATCGACGTGCGACAGGCGGTCTTGCACGGCGAGGTCACGGGCTTGCTCGGTCGCACTCGCGGCCAACCGGCTCTCCCAGGTCAGGTGCTGCACGTCGGCCGCGGACGCTGCGCACGACGCCGGCTGGCGGCGCAGCGCGTTGAGCTGCTCGACCGCGCGCCGCATCTGCTGCTCGTCGAGGCAGGGTTCGAGCGCACCGCTGCCCGTCTGCGCCGAACTGGTGGCGCCGAGCACGGTTGCGGCCAGCACCAACGCGCGCCAGGGGCGAAGGTGGGTGCGTGGCAGCGGCGAAAACGGCATGCACCGATTGTCGAAACCGACCCCCACGCGCACGAACGATGCAATTCACGCTCGCCCGCCGGCGAGGGTTTCAGCATGTGTCGAGCGTGAAGGAGGTGTCAGCGCGCCAGCAGCGGCGCCAGAAATCGCGCGGTGTGACTTTGTGCATGCGCGGCCACCTGCTCCGGCGTGCCGGCCACGACCAACTCGCCGCCGCCACCGCCGCCTTCAGGGCCCATGTCGATCACCCAATCGGCCGTCTTGATGACATCGAGGTTGTGCTCGATGACGACGATCGTGTTGCCGGCGTCGCGCAATTGGTGCAGCACCTTGAGCAGCAGTTCGATGTCGGCGAAGTGCAGGCCGGTGGTCGGCTCGTCGAGGATGTAGAGCGTGCGCCCGGTGTCGCGCTTGCTCAGTTCGAGCGCCAGCTTGACGCGCTGCGCTTCGCCGCCGGACAGCGTGGTCGCGCTCTGGCCGAGCGTGATGTAGCCCAGGCCGACGTCGAGCAGCGTCTGCAGCTTACGCGCGATGTTCGGCACGGCGGCGAAAAACGCATGTGCGTCTTCGACGGTGAGCTTGAGCACCTCGGTGATGTGCCGGCCCTTGTAGAGAATCTCCAGCGTCTCGCGGTTGTAGCGGCTGCCGTGGCAGGTGTCGCAGGGCACGTAGACGTCGGGCAGGAAGTGCATCTCGACCTTGATCACGCCGTCGCCCTGGCAGGCCTCGCAGCGTCCGCCGGCGACGTTGAACGAAAAGCGGCCCGGGCCGTAGCCACGCTCGCGCGCCGCGGGCACTTCGGCAAAGAGCTCGCGGATCGGCGTGAACAGCCCCGTGTAGGTGGCCGGGTTGCTGCGCGGCGTGCGGCCGATCGGGCTCTGATCGACGTTGATCACCTTGTCGAACGCATCGAGGCCTTCGATCGCGTCGTGGGGCGCCGGCTCGGCGTGGCTCTGGTAGAGCTTCTTGGCGACGGCCGCGTACAGCGTGTCGTTGACCAGCGTGCTCTTGCCCGAGCCGGAGACGCCGCTGACGCAGGTGAACAGGCCGACGGGGATTTCGACCGTGACGTTCTTCAGGTTGTTGCCGCGCGCGCCGCGGATCGTCAGCACTTGCGGATCGGTGCTCGCCGCCAGCGTGGTCCGCGCCGTCGGCGTCGGGATGCGCAGCACGCCGCCGAGGTAGCGGCCGGTGAGCGAGTCGGCATTGGCCGCCACTTCGTCCGGTGTGCCCTGCGCCATCACGCGCCCGCCGTGCACGCCGGCGCCGGGGCCGAGGTCGATCACATGCTCGGCGGCGCGGATCATGTCTTCGTCGTGCTCGACGACGAGCACGCTGTTACCGATGTCGCGCAGGTGACGCAGCGTGCCGATGAGGCGTTCGTTGTCGCGCTGGTGCAGGCCGATCGAGGGTTCGTCGAGCACGTACATCACGCCGGTGAGGCCCGAGCCGATCTGCGAGGCCAGGCGAATACGCTGCGCCTCGCCGCCCGAGAGCGTGTCGGCGCTGCGCTCCAGGCTGAGGTAGGACAGGCCGACATCGTTCAGGAACTTCAGCCGCGAGCGGATCTCGCGCATCACCTTTTCGCCGATGTCGGCCTTGTTGCCGACGAGGTGCAGCGTGTCGAAGTGCGCCTGGCAGTGCGCCAGCGTCAGGTGCTCGGCTTCGAAGATGGCCAGGCCGCGCAGAGCCGGGTCGCTGCCTTGCAGGAACACATGCCGCGCCTCGCGCCGCAGCCGCGTGCCGTGACACGCGGAGCAGGGCTTGGCCGATTGCAGGCGCGCCAAATCCTCGCGCACCGCCGCCGAATCGGTCTCGCGCCAACGGCGTTCGAAGTTCGGCAGCAGGCCTTCCCACGGATGCCAGCGCTTGACCGAGCGCCGCTTGCCGCCCGCGCCGTCGGCCGTGTAGACGAATCCGATCTCGGTCTTGCCGCTGCCGTGCAGCAGCACCTGCTGCTGCTCCTTGGGCAGTTGCTCGAACGGCGTGTCGAGGTCGAAGCCGTAGTGCTTGGCCACGCTCTGCAGCAAGCCGAAGCTGTAGTTGTTGCGCTTGTCCCAGCCTTTGACAGCGCCGCTGGCCAGACTCAGCGATGGAAACGCGACGACACGTTCGGCGTCGAACACCGTCACCTGGCCCAGGCCGTCGCAACTCGGGCAGGCGCCGACGGGCGAGTTGAACGAGAACAGGCGCGGCTCCAGTTCGGGCAGCGAGTAGCTGCACACCGGACAACCGAACTTGCTGGAGAACAAGTGCTCACGGCCGCTGTCGAGTTCGAGCGCGATGGCGCGACCGTCGGCAATGCGCATCGCGGCTTCGAAACTTTCGGCCAGACGCTGCTTGAGATCGGCGCGCGTCTTCACGCGGTCGATGACGACATCGATGTCGTGCTTCTCGTTCTTCTTCAGCGCCGGCAGCGCATCGGCCTCGACCACCGCGCCATCGACGCGAAAGCGCACATAGCCCTGGGCCTGCATCGCGGCCAGCAGATCGGCGAACTCGCCCTTGCGGTCGCGCACCGCGGGTGCCAGCACGGCGAGCTTGGTGTCCTCGGGCAGCGCCAGCACCGCATCGACCATCTGCGCCACGCTCTGAGCGGCCAGCGGCAGATCGTGGTCGGGGCAGAACGGCGTGCCGGCGCGCGCGTAGAGCAGGCGCAGATAGTCGTGGATCTCGGTGATGGTGCCGACGGTCGAGCGCGGGTTGTGCGAGGTCGCCTTCTGCTCGATGCTGATCGCCGGGCTCAGGCCCTCGATCACGTCGACGTCGGGCTTGTCCATCAACTGCAAAAACTGCCGCGCATACGCCGACAGGCTCTCGACATAGCGCCGCTGGCCTTCGGCGTACAGCGTGTCGAAGGCCAGGCTCGATTTGCCCGAACCCGACAGCCCGGTGATCACGACGAGGGCGTGCTTCGGGATGTCGAGGTCGATGTTCTTCAGGTTGTGTGTTCTTGCTCCACGGACACGGAGCATCGGAGCATTTGGCGGCATGGCCGGTCCCGTGAGGTCAACCGGACATTATCGGCGGGGCTGCTACCAGCGCGCCACCTGCGCTTGCCAGTCGGCCAGCAGCGCCGCATCGACAGCAGCGCGCCAACTCTGGCCTTGAGCCGTGATGTAGAGCGCGTCGTTCATGACCCAAAGGATCGCGCCGGGCGAGGCTGGCTCCAGCGTCAGCCACGGCGCAAGCGGCGACAGCGGCGGCACGGCCTCCCAGTGGCCCTGCGTGGCCACCTTCACCGAGACCCAGAACGCGCGCTGTGCGTCGCCATGCGGCCGGTGGCCCGTGACGCCCGAGGCCTGCCAGCGCGCGCCCGCAGCGAGCGCGGCGTCGACGGCGGCCAGCGGATCGGCCGTGCGCGCCTTGGCGGCCAAAGCCATGCCGAGCGCTGTCGCTGAAGCGGCGCGTGGTGCAGCGGCGCTTTGCTGCCGCGGCAGAAGCTGCGATTCGCTCTTGTCGGCCGAACGGCGCTCGGCCGCGATGGCTGGTGGCGGTGCGGCGGCAGGGGTTGCCGGCGTCGCAGCAACATCGGCGGCCTGCGGTGCCGGCGGCGGCGCTGCGGCCGCAGGGGCGCTGCTGTTCGCGGTCGCTGAGCGAGCGGTCGTGGACGGGTTCGCCGCGGGCGCAGCCACTGTCTCACTCTCCACGCGCGAGCGCGATGGCGGGCGCGCCGCAGCGTCCTTGGCGCTCGGTTTTGGCGGCGGCGGCGCGGCGACCTGGGTCCGCGGCTCGCTGTTGGCCGCAGGTGCGGCTGGCACATCGCTCGCCTCGGCCTTGGCCACTTCGGCAGGCCTCGATTCGGCAGGCGGCGGCGCGACCGCTCGCTGCTCGGCACGATCGGTGAGCGCCGCGTTCGGCGCGAACTCGCGCACCGGCGGCTCGCGCGTGCTCCACATCACGCCCAACAGCGAAACCACGGCGAGCGTGCCGAACGCGGCTGCCGCCGGCGGCTGCGCCAACCACGCGCCGAGCCGCTGCCTCCACGTCGGACGCGGCGTTTGCTGATCGGCAGGCCGCACGGCGGCTCGGGCCGCGGCGAGGATGCGCTCGCTGACCTCGGCGGGCGGCAGCGCATCGCGATCCGGCGCATGGCGCAGCGCCGCCAGCAGGTGCGCGTCGTGCGGATCGTCGTGCTCGTCTCGTCGTTTCATCAGCCTTGCCCCGCCGGCAAAAACGCGCCCATGCAGGTGCGCAGTTTGGACATCGCATAGCGCAGCCGGCTCTTCGCGGTTTCGAATCCCACTTCGAGCGAGCGGGCCAGTTCGTCGAGCGCCAGGCCGTCTTCGTGGTGCAGCAGAAAGACGCTGCGCTGCGCCACCGGCAACGTGTCGAGGCAGTCGAGCAGGCGCTGGCCGGCCGAGCGCCAGAAGGCTTCGTCTTCGACGCTCGGCGCGGCCGCCGGCCACTCGCGCCAAGCCTCGGACGCCGCGGCCGGTTGCCAGGGCTCGCGCTCCTCGTCGTCCGCGCCGCTGCTGTTCGTGCTGATCTCGCGCCCACTCTTGCGCAGAACGTCGATCGCGCGATGGTGGGCCAGCGTGAACAGCCAGGTGCGAAACGTCGCGCCCTGCGGTTGCCAGCGCTCGCGTGCATGCACGACGCGCAACCAGGTGTCCTGGAACACCTCGTCGCCCTGCGTGCCCGCCTCGCGGCCGAGCAGGCGGCGCACGAAGCGGTACAGCGCGGCGTGGTGGCGCGCGTACAGGCGCTCGAAGGCGCACGCATCGCCCCGCGCGAAGGCGCGCATCAGGGCGTCGTCGTCATCGGCGGCGGCGGGGTCGGGCATGGTGGCGGCAGGGCGGCTGATGGATTCTCGGGCGGCTCAGGGCTTGTACGTGGGCGCCGCGGCCGCGGGGTTACATCGGCAACAGAGCCGGGTGGCTGACGCCGTTGCCAGCGGGCGGGGGCAGGTTCATCATCGACGGCATGATCCGCGCCGCCGTGGCCCTCGCCCTCGCCAGCCCCATGCTGCTGGGCTCGTATTGCAGCTTTTCGGCGGGCGTCGGCCCCGACGACGACCGGCCCAGCATCAGCCTGGCCGCCGCGCCGGCCGAGGCCGCGGCCGGCGAGCGCATCGGCCTGGTGGCAGCGGCCAGCGACGACTACGTCGTCCGCGAGGTGCAGTTCTTCCGCGTCGATCCCGGCGGCGACACGCTGCTCGGCCGCGACGGCAGCGAGCCGTATGCGCTCGAAACGGTGCTACCCACCGGCGCCGGCGCCACGGTGCGCTACTTCGCGCGGGCGATCGATGACGCGGGGCAGGAGACGGACAGCCGGGAGGTGGCGGTGGCGGTGCGCTGAGGCGCGTTCCCGTCCAGCAAGCAGTGTTCTTCGCGGTGCGCAACGCGGACAGCGAAGGCTTGACGTCTGGACGTCTATACTCTTCGCACCCAAGGAGATCGGCATGCGCAGACGGCCCGGCGAAGTTCGAGACGCTATTGTTCAGGTGCTCAGCGAGCGGGCCAGCGCTGCTTCAGTCAAGGAAATTGCCGACGGCGTCACCGGATTGATCGGCGAGGTGCCGCCATCGTCGGTGCGCTCGTACTTGCAGCTCAACACACCGACGCTTTTCGCGCGCATGGACCGCGCGCAGTACGTGCTCAATGGCTTCGAGGAACCACGCGCTGCGCCACGCGCTGCGCGGTCGCTGAGCGCCGCGTCGTTCAGATTCGGCAACACGGCACTGCATCACGGCGACTGCTCGGCTTGGCTCGATGCGCAGGCGGCCAACTCGATCCAGGCCGTGGTGACGGACCCGCCGTACGGTCTGGTCGAGTACTCCGACATCGAGCAAGACAAGATGCGCCAGGGCAAAGGAGGCGTGTGGCGCATTCCGCCGAGTTTTGACGGCGCCAAGCGTTCGCCGCTGCCCCGATTCACCGTGCTGACCGCCGGCGACTTGACCGCGTTGGAACGTTTCTTCTTTGCCTGGGGCCGCGGCCTGATGCGCGTGCTGGTGCCGGGCGCCAACGTCGTGGTGGCCAGCAATCCGCTGCTGTCGCATGTGGTGTCGGGCGCGCTGGCGCGCTCAGGGCTCGAGCGCCGCGGCGAGCTGGTGCGTTTGGTGATGACGATGCGCGGCGGCGACCGGCCGAAAGCGGCGCATGTCGAGTTCAACGACGTGAGCGTGATGCCGCGCTCGATGTGGGAGCCGTGGCTGCTTTTTCGCAAACCGATCGATGGCCGTGTGCAGGACAACCTGCGCAAGTGGGGCACCGGCGGCTTTCGCCGCATCTCGGCAACCAAACCGTTCGGCGATGTGATCGAGTCAGCGCCGACGCGCGCCGTCGAGCGCAAGCTGGCGAACCATCCGAGCTTGAAGCCGCAGGCGTTCCTGCGCAAGGTGGTGCGCGGCGTGCTGCCGCTGGGTGAAGGCGTTGTGCTCGATCCGTTCGCCGGCTCGGGCTCGACGCTGGCCGCCGCCGAAGCGGTGGGCTACCAAAGTGTCGGCATCGAGCGCGACAAGGCGTACTTCGCCCTTGCAGCGCAGGCCATTCCGAAGCTCGCCGCGCTGCGCATCGAATCGCCGTAGCGCCACCCACTTACGTCCGATAGATCCAGCTATTGCGCAGCTTCGCGATGCCCTGTGCATGCAGCGTCGCTGTACGCGTGCCGAGCTCGCCGCGCGCGTTCTTGCGGAAGTCATCGACGCCGACCTGGCCGAGGTAGATCTCGTTGAATCTCATTGGCTGACGCTTCACGGCGGGCTCGGTCTCGTTGTCCACGGCATAGACGAACACGCACATCCACTGGTTGCGCGCCCCATGCGTGTCGACCGCGCCGCCGGGCTTGCGCGTGGTCTTCACTTCGACACCTTGATCGCCGGCCTTGACGGCATTGTTGGCGTAGACGCCCTTGCGCACGAGGTCCGGGTGGCCGTTGAAGTAACTGTTGACGGTCAGCGTCCGCGAATGCTTGGCAAGGCTGGCGGTCAGCATGTCGGACAGCACGCCCGACATGATCGCGGGGCGCAGCGTGTCATCCAGGCGATCGAGCCCTTTGACCGCCAAGCTGGTGTTCACGTCGAAGAAGAAGTCGTAGACGTCTTGCACGGCAAGACGAAAGTCTTCGAGCCGAAGTTCGTACGGCAGCTGGGCATTGCTGTTGAACTTCGCCGCGTCGAGCGTGTTGCGTGTGATGGTCATGGTCTAGCCGTCGTTGCCCAGCACGCGCAGGATCTCGCGCCCATACGCCTCCAGCTTCTTCGCCCCGACGCCGCTGATCGTTGCCAGCTCGTCGAGCGTCGTTGGCTGCTGCTGCGCCATCGTCGCTAGCGTCGCGTCGTGGAAGACGACGTAGGCGGGCAGGTTGTGCTCTTTGGCCACGTCGGCGCGCCAGGCTCGCAGTGCGGTGAAGCGGGCTTGCGCTTGGGCATCGAGCGTGGCCGCGAGGCCGGCGCCGCTTGGCTTGCCGGGGACGCCGGGCCGGCTGTCGCGACGGGCCCGGCTGCGCAGCGG
>CADEEN010000183.1 GCA_902826345.1 uncultured Burkholderiales bacterium
GCGCCAAGGACGCGGGCCTGGACGGCAACTTCTACACCTACTACGCCGCCACCAGCGGTGTGCCGACGGCGATGGCGCAAGGTGTCGGCGGCAAGGTGCGCGTGGTGGCGATCGGCCACAACTCGGTGCCGGGCATCGTCAAGTGGCAAGACGAGTACAAGAAGAAGTTCAACGACGACTGGTACACGCTGCAGACCTACAACGCCATCGCGATGCTCAGCGAAGGCATGGCCAAGGCCAAGAGCGTCGATCCGGTGAAGGTGGCGCAGGCGATGAGCGGCCTGAAGTTCGCCGGCTTCGGCGGCGACGTCGAGATGCGCAAGAAGGACCACCAGTTGCAGCAGGCGCTCTATATCAGCGAATGGCGCAAGGCCGACGCGAAGAACCCGTACAGCGTGGAGAACACCGGCTTCAACTTCCAGGAGGTGAAGGTGATTCCGTCGTACGTGTCGAGCACGCCGACGTCGTGCGAGATGAAGCGCGCTGGGGGCTGATCACGTTCGGTGACCCGTGAATTGCCAAGCGGAAGCCGCGGAGCCGCTTCGGGGCGTGGTCAGTGACTGACGCCTCCTTCTTCCTCATCTCGCTGTTGAACGGCCTGTCCACCGGGCTGCTGCTGTTCATGCTCGCGTCGGGCCTGACGCTGATCTTCTCGATGATGGGCGTGCTGAACTTCGCCCACGCGAGTTTCTACATGGTCGGCGCTTATGTCGCCTTCACGATCAGTCAGGCGACGAGCTTCTGGATCGCGCTCGTGCTGGCGCCGCTGCTCGTCGGCGCCGCGGGTGCCGCCTTCGAGCGCTTCGTGCTGCGCCGTGTGCACAAGTTCGGCCACGTGCCGGAGCTGCTGATCACCTTCGGCCTGTCCTACATCATTCTCGAACTGGTGCAGCTCGTCTGGGGCCGCGCGGCGATGCCGTTTTCGCCGCCGGCATCGTTGCAGGACCCGCTGTTCACGATCGTCGCGCTGCCGGACGGACTGTCCAATGCGCTCTCGCTGGCCTGGGGCGCCCCGCCCGAGGTGTGCAAGAGCGTCGCCGACGCCAAGTGCACGACTTTTCCGCAGTTCCGCGCCTTCGGCATGTTGATCGCGGTGCTGATGCTGGTGGCGATCTGGCTCTTGCTGACGCGCACGCGCATCGGCCTCGTGATCCAGGCGGCGCTGACCCACCCGGAGATGACCGAGTCGCTCGGCCACAACGTGCCGCGCGTGTTCATGCTCGTCTTCGGCGGCGGCACGGCCTTGGCGGCACTCGCCGGCGTGATCGGCGGCGCTTTGCGCGTCACCGAGCCGGGCATGGCCTTGCAGGTCGGCGCGGTGGTGTTTGCCGTCATCGTCATCGGTGGCATGGGCTCGCTGGCCGGTGCCTTCATCGCCGCGGTGCTTCTCGGCATCGCCGAGTCGTTCGCCGTCGGCAGCGACCGCTCGCTCGGCGATCTGTTCGCCTGGTTCGGCGCGCAGATCACGCCGCAGACGTTCGGCTATGCGGTGTGGAGCGTGAAGATCAGCCAGGTCGCGGCGATCCTGCCCTACCTGCTGTTGGTGCTGATCCTGATCTTCCGGCCCAAAGGCCTGCTCGGAAAACGAGAAGGCTGATGGCGCGAGAGGTCTATCACTGGAAGCCGTACAACGTCGGCCGCTGGCTCGTCTGGGGCCTCTACGCGCTCGCGCTCGTCGTCGCGCCGCTGCTGTGGACGAGCAGCCTGTCGCACACGATGTTGTCGCAGATGGGCATCGCGATCATCGCTTGCCTGGCGTTCAACATGTTGCTCGGGCAGGGCGGCATGTTGAGCTTCGGTCATGCGGTGTATTCGGGCCTGGGCTCGTTCTTCGCCATCCATGCGCTGAACCTGATCTCGAAAGGCCAGCTCTCGCTGCCGGTCAGCCTGGTGCCGCTGGTCGGCGGTCTGTTCGGCCTCTTGTTCGCCGTGCTGCTCGGCTACGTGACGACAAAAAAGTCCGGCACCACGTTCGCGATGATCACGCTCGGCGTCGGTGAACTGGTCTGGGCGATGTCGCTGATGTTCCCCGGCTTCTTCGGCGGCGAGGGCGGCATCAGCGGCAACCGCACCGCGGGCCAGCCGCTGTTCGGCATCACGTACGGCCCGCAGATCCAGCTCTACTACCTGATCGCGCTCTACACCTTCGTCTGCACGGCGCTGATGTTCGCCTTCACGCGCACGCCGCTCGGCCGCATGTTGAACGCCGTGCGCGACAACCCGGAGCGCGTCGAGTTCATCGGCTTTTCGACGCGGATGGTGCGCTGGCTTGCTTTCATCGCCTCGGGTTTTTTCATGGGCATCTCTGGCGGCCTGGCGGCGTTGAACTTCGAGATCGTTACCTCGGAAGTCGTCGGCGCGACGCGTTCCGGCGCCTACCTGCTGTTCACCTTTCTCGGCGGCGCGGTGTTCTTCTTCGGCCCGATCATCGGCGCGGTGCTGATGGTGCTGGCGCTCGTGCTGCTCTCCGAGCTGACGCTGGCGTGGTTGCTCTACCTCGGCGCGGCCTTCACCTTCATGGTGATGTACGCCCCCGGCGGCATCTCGAGCCTGATCATGATGAACCTGCGCCTGGCCTCGTTCGGCAAGCTGCGTGAGTTGGCGGGCTCGTACCTTGCGCTGGCCGGCACCGCGTTCATCGTGCTTGCCGGCGCCGGCGCGATGATCGAGATGGTGTATCACCTGCAGTTGAACCAGGCGCTCGGGCCGGAGATGAAGTTCATGGGCATCAAGCTCAACGCGACCAGCGTCGATAGCTGGTTCGGCGCCGGGCTGGTACTGACCACGGGCCTGGCGCTGTTCGAGTTGACACGGCGGCTGTTCGTCGTCGACTGGGAGCGCATCCAGGGCGAGATCGAAAAGGAGATCAAGCGACGGGAGGCCTTGGCATGACCATCGCTGTCGAGCTGCGCGACGTGCGCAAGAGCTTCGGCAAGACCGACATCATCCGCGGCGCGAACCTGGCCGTGCAGCAGGGCGAGCGCGTGGCCATCATCGGCCCCAACGGCGCGGGCAAGAGCACGCTGTTCAACCTCATCAGCGGGCGCCTGTCGCCCACGAGCGGCGAGATCACCGTCAATGGCCAGCGTGTCAATGGACTGACGCCGTACCGCGTCAACCGCATGGGCCTGTCGCGCAGCTTCCAGGTCAGCAACCTGTTCACGCGGCTGTCGGTGTTCGAGAACATCCGCTGCGCAGTGTTGTGGAGCCTGGGGCATCGTTACGCGTTCTGGAAGTTCCTCGCCGACCTGACCGACGCCAACGAGCGCGCCGAGCAGGTGCTCGACATGATCAAGCTCGACCGCCGCCGCGACGCGCTGGCGATGAACCTGACTTACGCCGAGCAGCGCGCGCTGGAGATCGGCATCACCATCGCCGGCGGCGCCGGTGTGATCCTGCTCGACGAGCCGACGGCCGGCATGAGCAAGAGCGAGACGACGCGCTTCGTCGGCCTGATCCGCGAGGTCACGCAGGGCAAGACGCTGCTGACGGTGGAGCACGACATGGGCGTGGTCTTCGGCCTGGCCGACAAGATCGCCGTGCTCGTCTACGGCGAAGTGATCGCCTTCGACACGCCTGAAGCCGTGCGCGCCAACCCGCGCGTGCAGGAGGCGTACCTCGGATCGGTGCTTGCCGAAGCGCAGATGGGGCACTGACCACATGCTGCAACTCGCCAACGTCCACGCCTACTACGGCAAGAGTCACGTGCTGCACGGCGTGAACTTCAACGTCGGCGGTGGTGAGATCGTGGCGCTGCTCGGCCGCAACGGCTCGGGCCGCAGCACGACGGTGAAGACCATCATGGGGCTGGTCGATGGCACGGGCAGCGTCAAGTGGCGTGAGCAGGAACTGCTCGGCAGCAAGGCGTTCGAGATCGCGCATGCCGGCATCGGCTACGTGCCCGAGAACCGCGACATCTTTCCCAAGCTGACGGTGCACCAGAACCTGATGCTCGGCATGAAAAAGGCCCACCAGGCCGGACGCTGGAGTTTCGACGACATGTACGCGCTGTTCCCGCGCCTCAAAGAGCGCCAGCACACCGAGGCCGGCGTGCTCTCCGGCGGCGAGCAGCAGATGCTGACCTTGTGCCGCACGCTGATGGGCGACCCCGAGCTGATCATGATCGACGAGCCGACCGAAGGCCTGGCGCCGAAGATCGTCGAACTCGTCGCCGAGTACTTGCGCGAGTTGAAGCGCCGCGGCATGTCGGTGTTGCTGGTCGAGCAGAAGCTGACGATCGCGCTCGAAGTCGCCGACCGCTGCCTCGTCATGGGCCACGGCCAGATCGTCTTCGCCGGCACGCCGGGCGAACTGCGCGCCGATGCGTCGGTACGCAAGGAGTGGCTGGAGGTCTGAAGCGCCGCCGCCGTGAATTTCGGCGTGCGCTCGCCATTGTGTGCGCGCGGGCAGCAGTCGATCGTCGGCGTCGGGGAACACCGCCTTGCCGCCGCGGCTGGTGGGTCAGGGCCATGGCTGTGGGCTCGAGCGATCGATCTGCGTCAATACACCGTAGTGCACCACGGACGATCGATCTGCGGCAACATGGGAAGACCACCCTGGAGCCCTGCCGATGAAACGCTGGTTCGCCTTGCTGATCGCCGCTGTTGCGGCTGCGCCGGCGGCGGCGCAAACACAGCCCGCCTGCCCGGCTTTGCTGCAACACACCGTCAACCGCCTGCAGGACGACAAGCCGCAGGCGCTGTGCCAGTACAGCGGCAAGGTGCTGCTGGTCGTCAACACCGCCAGCCAGTGCGGCTACACACCGCAGTACCAGGGGCTCGAAGCGCTGCATGCGAAGTACGCTGCGCAAGGCCTCGTCGTGATGGGCTTTCCGGCCAACGACTTCGGCGGCCAGGAGCCGGGCGACGCGAAGAAGATCGCCGAGACCTGCTTCAACTTCTACGGCGTGCAGTTTCCGATGTTCAACAAGATCAGCGTCGTCGGCGCCGGCACGCACCCGCTGTATGCGTCGCTCGCCAAGGCCACCGGCAAGACGCCGCAGTGGAACTTCCACAAGTACCTGGTCGATCGGCAGGGCGTGGTGGTGGCGAGTTTTGCCAGCGACGTGGCGCCCGAGGACAAGCGCATCGTCGGCCAGCTCGAAAAGCTGCTGCGCGCGCGCTGATGCGACGCCGGCGCTGCCTGGCATCACTGGTGGTGGGCGCCGCCTGGGGCGCGCCCGCAGTGCGGGTGGGCGCCACCACGCTGCCGCAAGCTCTCGCCGTGCCCGGTGGTGTTGCGATCGTCGAGCTGGCTGCGGCCTCGACGCCGCGTCCGTCGGCGCGCTTCGGCGGTCTGCCGGTGCTGGTGGTGGCGCGCGACGGCGCCTGGGTGGCCGTCGTCGGCATCGCGCTGGCGGCCGACGCAGCGCAGCCGCAGGCGCTGGCCGTGCAGGGTACCGACGGCAAGTCGCGTGAGGTCGCGTTCTCCCTGCAAGGCAAGCAGTACGCCGAGCAGCGCCTCACGGTGGCGCCGAAGCACGTCGAGCTCTCCGCCAAGGATCTGGCACGCCACGAGCGCGAGCGCGTGCACCTGGCGGCGGTGCTGCGCCGCTTCAGCGCGCGCACGCCGCAGACGCTGCGCCTGGTGACGCCGACCAGCGGCCCGCGATCGTCGTCGTTCGGCCTGCGTCGCGTCTTCAACGGTCAGTCGCGCAACCCGCACAGCGGCATGGACATCGCCGCGCCCACGGGCACGCCGGTGCTTTGCGCTGCCGCAGGAGAGGTGATCGACAGCGGCGACTACTTCTTCAACGGCAACACGGTGATCGTCGATCACGGCCAAGGATTTCTCACGCTGTACTGCCACCTCTCGGCGATCGATGCCTCACGCGGCGTGATGCTCGAAGCCGGCGCGACGATCGGCAAGGTCGGCGCCACCGGCCGCGCCACCGGCGCGCACCTGCACTTCAGCGTCTACCTGAACGCGCAGTCGGTGGACCCTGCGCTGTTTCTGCCGGCGGCCTGAAGCTAACGAGAGGCCAGCACCGGCCCTTCCTCGTACGGCTGCACCATCACCCAGCCGTCGCCCTTGAAGCGCATCTGCACCGACTCGCCACTGCTGCGGCCGACGAGCGTGCCGAGCGAGACATCGGTGTGCATGTCGGGTTGCAGGTTGCCGCTCCATGCCACTGTGGCCTGCGGGTCGGTGTGCACCGGGCGCGTGCGCGTCACCGGCAGCACCAGCGGATCGCCGTGCGTGGTGATCGCCACCAGACCGCTGCCCGAGATCTGCACGTTGAACAAGCCGCCCGAAAGCGCGCCGGCGACGCTCTTCAGCATGACGATGTCCCAGTCGAGCGTGGGCTGCAGCGCCAGCAGGTCGTTGCCGTTGACGCACAGGCTCTCGCCGGCCAGCGCCAGCACGTGAACGCGCTTGTTGCGGTCGGCGAGCCAGACGCGGCCGTTGCCTTCCATCTTCATCAGCGTCATGCCTTCGCCGGTGAGCGCCTTCTTGAACAGCTTGCCGACGCCGTCTTCGAGCACGCTCTTGCGCGAGAACTTCACGTCGCCGCGCAAGGCCACCATCGCGCCGGCCTTGGCGTACGCCGTGCCTTGCAGGTTGACCTGCAGCATGGCGCGGCTCTCCACTTCGAACGGTCCGGCGTTGCGCTCCTGGTCGGCGTGGGTGGCGATGAAGTCGGCGATGGAGTGCATGGCAAGGTGGTGCAGTGGGCGATGTGCGCGAGAGGATAGCGGCGTTGAACGCGCCGACGACAATGCCGCCGAAAGGAGAACAACGTGTGGAGAACAACGCATGAGTGAATCGAGCGCGTTTGCCAAACTGGTGGCCGTGGTCGGCAACGCTGCCGTGCAGTGGCGGCGACTGCAAGGCAGTGTCGGTGAGCAAGCCGTTGGTGCCACGCCGACGATTCCCGCAGCCCGACCGCAAGGCCGCTTGCCGACCTTGAAGATGCCGACCGCGCAGGGCTGGTCCGCAGGACACAAGCCGACTGCGGCGCCCGGGCTCGAAGTCAACGCCTTTGCGACTGGCCTGAAGCATCCGCGCTGGATTCATCTGCTGCCCAACGGCGATGTCACCGTCGCCGAAGCGCTGCAATCGGCCGGGCAGCCGCGAACCTTGTTCGAGCACGCGATGGTCAGCACGATGAAGCGCGCCGCGGCCGTCGGCGAGAGTCCGAACCGCATCACGCTGCTGCGCGATGCCGACGGCGACGGCGTGGCCGAAGTGCGCGAGACGTTCATCGAAGGCCTGCGTCAGCCGTTCGGCATGGCGCTGGTCGGCGACACGTTTTACGTCGGCAACACCGACGGCGTCGTCGCCTTGCCGTACTCGCACGGCGCGACGCGCCTGACTGCTGCGCCGCGCCGGATCACCACCTACAAGCCCGGCGGCCACTGGACGCGCAGCCTGCTGGCCAGCCGCGACGGCCGCAAGCTTTATGTGGGCGTCGGCTCGCTGTCGAACATCGGCGACAGCGGCATGGCGGTCGAAGAAGGGCGCGCCTGCATCTACGAACTCGACCTCGCGAGTGGCGCGCAACGTGTCTTCGCCTCGGGCCTGCGCAACCCGGTGGGCCTGGCCTGGGAACCTGGCAGCGGCGCGTTGTGGACCGTGGTCAACGAGCGCGACGGCCTCGGCGACGAAACGCCGCCGGACTACCTGACCTCGGTGCGCGACGGCGGCTTCTACGGCTGGCCGTACTGCTACTGGGGGCAGACCGTCGATGACCGCGTGCCGCAAGACGCTGCAAAAGTCGCCACCGCCATCACGCCCGACTACGCGCTCGGCGGCCACACCGCGTCGCTCGGCCTGTGCTGGCTGCCCGCGGGTACGTTGCCAGGCTTCGCCGAAGACGGCATGGTCATCGGCCAACACGGCTCATGGAATCGCAGCACGCTCAGCGGCTACCGCGTCGTCTTCGTTCCGTTCACGAACGGCTGTCCGTCAGGGCCGCCGCGCGACATCCTCAGCGGTTTCCTGGCGCCCGACGAGAGCGTGTCGTACGGCCGACCGGTTGGTGTCGCCCTCGGGCCCGGGAGTTGTTTGCTCGTCGCCGACGACGTCGGCGATGTGATCTGGCGCGTCAGTGCCGCGAGGCCGCAATGACACCTCTGCAATTCCACAT